>NZ_JARUWZ010000039.1:0-34088 GCF_030433775.1 Erwinia sp. PsM31 | reverse complement strand
TTCAGCAGGCTGGTACCTCCGTGCTGTCAAAAGCCAACCAGGTTCCACAGGGCGTTCTGTCTCTGCTGCAGTAATCTCGCACGACACGTTTCGTCGACCCGGCTACGGCCGGGTTTTTTCTGTCTTGCCCACATAAGATGGCGCGGAGAAAAAGTATGAATCGTCTTTTAATTACTATTGATCAACTTAACCGGTTAACTGATACAGAAACGACCCTGATGGATGTGGTCGAGCATTTTCACGCGCAGGGCTGGCAGATTGACCTGGTCACGCGACTGGTGGAAGGCACCTATTTACGGCGGCTGAAGGCGTTGCAGCGAAGCGGCAACGTGCAGTGCTTTATGGAAGATGAGCATCCGCTGGCGGCCCACTACGATTTGATCTGGATTTGCCAGGGCTACATGAGTCTGAAAATGATCTCGGCTCTGCAGAAAGGCGAAATATCTGGCGTTTGCGTTTTTCAGCACTACTACGCCTATGCGGACCAGGACCTGCCCTATGGCGCGGCGCTGGAAAACAAACTGGCGGCCTACAGCCTCGCCGTTTCCGCCATCTCCTATGCGAAACTCGCGCTGAAAGGCATCGATCAACGCAAACTCCATATATTTCCTCTTTCCGTTAGCGACAGCTTCGCTCAGGTACAACCGCAGGCTATGCCGCCGCTGTCGCGCATTTTGCTGATCTCTGAAGAACAAAATGACGCCATTGGCGAGCTGCGGACGCTGCTGGCCGCGAAGGGCATCAGCCTTGACCATATCAACGCCCGACGTCGTGAGGTTGAGCTGACGCCTGAATTCCTTTCCACCTATCAGCTGGTGATGGCACAGACTCGTCCGGTGGTCCAGGCGCTGGCTGCCGGTGTCCCTGTTTATCTTACCGATACGGTTTCCGGCGCGGGCTATGTAAACGGCGAAACGCTGGAAGCGGGGCTGGATTCGCATTTCCTTGCCGATTACGGCAGTGCACCGCATCAAAGCCCTGAAGAGTGGGTACAGGATATCGTTGAGCCTTATGCCGATGCCTGGCAGTGGACGCAGGACTTCCGCGAAGAGGCTTTCCGGCAGTGGTCGCTCAGCGCGCAGATCGAGGCCGTGCTGGCCCGCTTGCCGAAAGCGGACAGGCTGCAGGTTACCGAAGCCGAAGCCGCCAGCCTGACGCTGCACCGCAAGGTGATTGCCGACGACGCCGAAAAATCCCGCGTGCTGGAAAGCTGGCTGAAAACGCGCCAGCCTTCCGAAGCGCGCATCAGCGTGCTGCTCTCCTTTATTAACCAGATGCCGGAAACCGGCAATATCGGCCTGGCGATCCTCGATCCGCACGGCGACAGCGCCGCCGTTGAGAAGACGCTTGCCTCGCTGGAGGCTCAGTATCTACAGCCGGCCCTGGTGGAAAAAGTGCGCGACAGCCAGCAGCTGGCCGGGCTGTTCAGCCAGACGCAGGCCGATTCCTTGCTGCTGGTCACCGCCGGCAGCGAGCTGATGCCGTGGGCGCTGCTGGTCTTTGCCGAGCACCGTCTGCGCCAGCCTGACGCCGCGCTCTGGTACTGCGACAGCGTCACGGGCGAAACCCTGCTGGCCGCCGAAAGCCTGTTTAAACCCGATCTGAATATGGATCTACTGCGCAGCCAGCCCTATATTGGCGAACAGATGCTGATTAACGTCGCGGCCGCGCGTGAGGCGGGCGGTTTCGACGCTGGTTTTACGCGCCTGGGCGGCATCGATCTGGCGTGGAAATTTATCGAAACCCGCGGCGCGCAGTCCATCGGCCATATCGCCGACACGCTGATGCTGGTGCCGGAAACGGCGGAAAGCTGGCTACAGCTGCCGGAAATCGTGGCGGAAAGCGCGGCCGTGACCGCTGCGCATCTGGCGCGCTGCAATCTGCCCGCCGTGGTCGAGCCGGGCCTGCTGCCGGGGCTGCATCGCGTACGTTTTACTCATCAGCAGCAGCCGCTGGTTTCCATTGTCATCCCGACGCGCGATCGCCTGCCGCTGCTGCGCCGCTGCATCGAAAGCCTGATGGAAAAAACGCAGTGGCCACATTATGAACTGCTGATCGTGGACAACAATTCTCAGGACGAGGCGACCTGTGACTATCTGGCGCAGCTTGAGGCGCTGAATATCGCTCAGCTGCGCGTGCTGCGCTGGCCGCAGGCGTTCAGCTTCTCCGCGATCAATAATTTTGCCGCCGAGCAGGCGCGCGGCGATCTGCTGCTGTTTTTAAATAACGATACCGAAATCGTCGAGGGCGAGTGGCTGTCGGCGATGGTCGAACACGCCACGCGTCCCGAAGTGGGCATTGTGGGCGCGCGGCTGGAATACCACGACGGGCGCATCCAGCATGCCGGCATCGTCGCGGGCGTGGGCCTCGGCGTCTCGCCGGTTTACGACGGCGTCAGCGTGGATAACACCGGCTATATGCAGCGCCTGCAATCGATCCTGAACGTGACCGCCGTCAGCGCGGCCTGCATGATGGTGCCGAAAGAGGTCTTTGTCGAGCTGGGCGGCTTCAGCGTCGATGAGTTCCCGGTCTACCTGGGCGACGTGGATTTTGCGCTGAAGGCGCGTGCCAGCGGCTATCTCACCGTATGGACGCCTTATGCGCGTCTGCTGCATATGGGCGGCGCAACCCGCGTGCTGGGCGAAGAAGTCGGCATTGCGTCCCATGTCGGGCCGGAGATGTTCGATACGCTGCGTGAAAAATGGCGCGGCCAGCTCAGCGTGGATGTCAGCTATAACCGTCAGCTCACCAAGGTTGGCGGCAACTTCCAGCTGGGCACGCGTCAGTCGCGCTATCAGCAGCCGCTGCCGGGCCGACCGCTGCCGGTAATGATGGCCTGTCATAAAAACCTGACCGGCTGCGGCAACTATCGCGTGATCAAGCCGTTCAAGGCGCTGGAAGGCAATCTGATACTGGAAGGCGGCCTGACGCACGGCCTGCCTGCGGTGATGGAGGTGGCGGAAATTCAGCCCGATACGCTGCTGCTGGAGCTGGTGACCGACGTCTCCATCCCCGAGCGCGTGAAGCAGTATCGTCAGGTCAGCAACACCAAAATCATTATGGAATACGATGACTACATTCCAAACCTGCCGCTGAAAAGCGTCTTCCGCAAGCAGCTGCCGAAGGATATCGTGCGCCAGCTGCGCCGTTCGGTAGAGCAGGCGGACTGGCTGGTGGTCTCCACCGTGCCGCTGGCCGAAGCCTATGCGCCGTTCCATCACGACATTCGCGTGGCGCAGAACCGCCTGGACGATCAGTGGGCCGCGCTTAACAGCCTGCGTCGTCAGGGGAAAAAGCCGCGCGTCGGCTGGGCGGGCGGCAGCAGCCATACCGGCGACCTGGAAATCCTTCTGCCCTTTATGAAAGAGCTGGAAAACGAGGTCGAGTGGGTCTTTATGGGCATGAAGCCGCAGAACGTGAAGTGCGAATTCCACTACGGCGTGCCGTTCGAGTTTTATCCCGAAAAGCTGGCGACGCTGAACCTGGATCTGGCGCTGGTGCCGCTGGAGATGAACTTCTTTAACGAGTGTAAAAGTAACCTGCGTCTGCTGGAGCTTGGCGCCTGCGGCGTGCCGGTGATCTGTACCGATATTGAGCCTTACCGCTGCGATCTGCCGGTCACCCGCGTAACCAACCGCTACAAAGACTGGATGAACGCCATTCGCGAACATCTGGCCGATATGGACGCGCTGGCGGCCAGGGGCGACGCGCTGCGCGCCGGCGTATTCCGCGACTGGATGCTGCGTGACGAAGGCCTGACGGACTGGCAGAACGCCTGGCTGCCGCGCGGCTAGCTTCAGGTGATTTTTATGGCTGACCGGGAGCGCCTGGTCAGCCCGCTTTAATTAAAAAGTACGGCTTGCAAGGGGGCAGGATGATTGGCGGGAAAAAATTGCGTAGGCATCGTGACCTATAATCGCAAAGCCGGACTGATAAAACTTTATCAGTCGCTGCCTCGCGATATTATCGACGCGTTAGTCGTGGTTAACGACGGCGCTTATTATCCCGAACTCGGCGAGCTGGATTGCCATCTTCACCATAACGAAGTGAATCAGGGCGTTGGCCGCAGCAAAAATATTGCGCTGCGCTATCTTCAGGCTCAGGAAGTCGACCATTTCTTTCTGATCGAAGATGATATTTTCGTTAAGGATCCGTCCGTTTTTGCCCGTTATATCGAATTATCTGCCCGCACCGGCATTCAACATTTTAATTTTAGCCAGCATGGCGATAAAAATGTGCAGCCGGACGGTACGCCGCGACCTTGCTATATTATGGATTACGGCGATTTTGTTATGCCGCTGTATCCGGCCTGCGTGGGCGCATTCTGCTATTACTCCAGAACCTGCCTGGAAAAAGTCGGGCTGATGGATGAAATTTACTATAACGCCGTGGAGCATCTCGACCACACCTATGCCGTTATTAAAGCGGGACTGCATCCGTCCTATCACTATTTCCCGGATTTGGATAATTCAGGCCAGTATCTGGGCGATGAAGGCTGGAGCCCGCAGCAGTCAACGATTTCCGGCAAGCTCTCTTCCCGGGCCATAAGCCTGGTCGCTGCGACGTACTTCCAGGAAAAGCATGGCTGCCTGCCGCCGAAAATTCCTGTGGTATCGACCGAGGCATTGAAAAAAGAGCTGGCTACGCTGAAAAAGCGTTATGCCATTAGCGCCAGCCTGGTTAGCTAACCGTTTTCTGCGTTATTCACTTCTGCTTCTCTGGCACGCTTCGCTTTTCTGGCGAAGCGGGTCTTTTTATCTCGCCTGTTTTTTTTGCCTGAAACTTGCCGTCTGGCCCGTATCCAAAAGCCGCTTATTTTGTTATCACACTCAGGTTTTGCCCTTGCGGCACTGGAGAAAAAATGCGCCAGGCCGATAACTCTTTTTTATAACAATTCATTTTGATCCTCTTGCGGAGTGTGACATGCGCTTCAATTACGACCTGCTGCCTGGCGAACTGTTGCCGTTCGATGAAATTGCCGAACGCTATGGCCAGAAATACCCTGAGGATAAATCGCTAACCCCTCATGGATTACTCAGTCCTTCTACCTCCAGCAAGAACTGGATTATCCGGGCGATTTTCGCCAGCAGGGATATCCACGGCGCGCTGGAGGATGTGCTTTTTATCTCTAACGACAACGAACGTAAAAACTATTTGCAGCGCTTTGAGCACTACCTGCAAAAACAGGAGAGCTTTCTCTATTTTCGTCGCCCGCCCGCACCCGCGCCGTGGAACGTCTGGAAGGTGATGGGCGAGAGCAAGGTGGTGGCGATGCTGGATCCGGCCTCGATTATGGCGCAAAGCCTGATGGCACAGCGTGGTTTTACGCTTAGCCTGCTGCGCACCGATGAGGAAGACGAGTACTGGCAGCTGTACGACAGCCAGACGCGGCCCTGTTTTGAATATGCGAGACAGCTCCAGTTCCTGGTGGTGCTCAGCTCGCCGCTGCTGCCGCCTACGGCAGGCGTAATGCCCGGCACGCAGGTAGGGCGCCGCGTCAAAGCGCGTCTCTGGCAGCGCATCAGCCAGCAGTCTTTCAGCACGGCGGTGCGTGAACGCTACGGCGCCTGTGTGATCACCGGCACCAAAGTGCATGAAAATGCCAGCTACCCGTGGGTAGAGGCCTGCCATATTGTGACGGAAGAGAACGAAAGCGGTTTTCTGAAAGATAATAACGTGGATAACGGGCTTTTTCTGCGCAGCGACCTGCAACGGCTGTTCGCCAGCCATCTGCTGCTGATCGACGGCGAGACAGGCAAAGTCTCTTTCCGGCACAGTCTGCCCGCCGATGAAGAGTTAAGCACTGCTTATCAGGATCTTGCCGGTAAAACCTGTGCATTATGGGAGCAGGTACCCACAGCGACACGGCAGAGACTGCTAAGGTTGCGTTAGCTTTCCGTAAAAAGCGGTGCCCGACGCCGCTTTTTTCCACAAAAATGAAATAACCCGCCTTTTTTACCGCTATTCCTCCAATCAATCCGCACTACAGAAACAGATAATCATGCCGATAACTTAACTAACGCAGGATAGTCATAGTGAACGATCTATATACCGTCGGTGGCGTGATGGATAAAAACTCGCTGTGGCAGCGCTATGTGCCGCTGGTGCGTCATGAGGCGCTGCGCTTACAGGTCAGGTTGCCAGCCAGTGTTGAACTGGACGACCTCCTGCAGGCGGGTGGCATTGGGCTGCTGAATGCCGTCGAACGTTACGATGCGCTGCAGGGCACGGCATTTACTACCTATGCCGTACAGCGCATACGTGGCGCGATGCTGGATGAATTACGTAGCCGTGACTGGGCGCCTCGCAGCGTGCGTCGTAACGCGCGCGAAGTCGCCACCGCCATGCATCGCGTCGAACAAAGTCTTGGAAGGCCGGCCAGCGAGCAGGAAGTCGCGGCACAGCTGGACGTGTCATTAGAAGAGTACCGGCAGATCCTGCTGGATACCAATAATAGCCAGCTGTTCTCTTACGACGAATATCGTGAGGAACATGGCGACAGCGCGGAGCTGGTGACGGAAGGCCACGAAGAGGCTAACCCGCTACACCAGTTAATGGAAGGGAATCTGCGCGAACGCGTCATTGAAGCGATCGAGGCGCTGCCCGAACGCGAAAAAATGGTGCTGACGCTTTATTACCAGGAAGAGCTGAATCTGAAAGAGATTGGCGCAGTGCTGGAGGTCGGGGAATCCCGTGTCAGCCAGCTGCACAGTCAGGCGATAAAACGCCTGCGCGCCCGGTTAACGGGAGCGCGCTGACGGAGTCAGTTTTGCACTCTCAACACCAACCGGGGACTCCAAATGGGATCCAAAATTAAAATGAGGCCGCTGAGCCGCTATTTGAAAGATTTTAAGCACAGCCAGACCAACTGTTCACACTGTAGTAAAGTTCTCGACCGTATGGCGTTGGTTTTCCGCGGGCAGATCATCAATAAAGAGGCGATCGCCCGCATGGACCAGCCGATTGACGACCAGGTCTGGTCAAAGCTCCAGCTTGAGCTGACCGCGCTGTGTCGTTTTTGCAGTGATATTTACTGCAATACGAATCCTACCTATTTTGACATCATGGCGTTTAAACAGTATCTGTTTGAGCAGACCGAGATGAGCCACAGCACGATCCGCGAATATGTTGTTCGCCTGCGTCGCCTTGACGGGATGCTGTCGGCCCGTAATTTTCCGGCGGAAAGACTGGCCGGCAACAGCTGGCACGAATGTCTGGAAAACGATCTTCCCGATGCGGGCAACAATAATTACCGCATCGCCCTGCGCAAATACGATCAGTTTTTAGGCTGGCAGCGCAATTAGATTGGGACGACAGCCTCTTTTACGTTACCTTTTAGCTATGTTTTGTAAAACTGTAATAACTTTTCCTGCGTTGTTAAGGGATTGGTTAAGTAAAGGCTTACAAGATAAACTTATAAAAAATATACCTCTGAAAAAGTTACAGCGGTTTGTAACGGTTTCTGACATGTCTGAATGTGGGCATGACGTGGACATCAGGGCAGCGCAATATCGCTGCCCTGAATTTACAGTATCAGCAGTCCTGAACTGTTAATCTGCCAGCCAACGGCCCCAGCGCGATGGTATTTTCCCGATCTCAAAGCTATATGCGCATAACTCATCGTCAGCGCTATGCTTGCGAGCCCACACATTTGCTGTAAAACATGATATTTCCCTCGTTCATCATGACGTGACCAGTAAATATATGCCGCAATATGTGGAGTGATTGGCCTGGCGGGATATCGGGTTTAATTTGTTTGCGCACCCCACAGAATTTTCTGCAATCGACATTAAACAAGCTGGTGCTGGCTGTCGACATCATGTTGTGTTCTGGCTCTGCCGAAATCGGAACCGCACGCCGTTTACCGTTTTTGGTTTTCAAATACATGACGCGACAGTTAACAATCTGCGACCGTTTTAAAGTGACAACTTCTGTCCGGCGCCCGACTGCACTGAGTGCTACCAGAGCCACCAGGCGCGCATCACCGGCCAGCGTATTGAACAGGGCGGCGATTTCATCTTTGCTAAATGACATCTCCTGGATCAGTACAGGCAGTGAGCCAGATCCTCTAATCGGATCCTCACCCGAGCATTCGCTAATCTCCGCCAGCCGTGTGAACATGCCTGGCAGTGGGTAGATCTCACGATTATTCGCGCCGGGCTAAACAACTGTGAACCAATGCCTGATGCAACATCAGTTGAACATCAGTTGAACATCTGAAAATTGCTCCCTAAAAGCAATGCGTGTTGCGCACCGCGCATCGGCGGTGTTATTATGCGCATAACGCAACACAGGGAGTGATTAACGTGATCAGGAGTTTTAAGCATAAGGGGCTGAAGAAATTTTTTGAAACTGGCTCAACGGCTGGGATTGATTCACGCAACGCTGACAAAATCGCGTTTCGCTTGTCTGCACTGGATAACGCTAAAATCATTGATGACGTTGATATTGCCGGTTTTAACCTGCATCCTCTGCGAGGGGATCGGGCGGGGATCTGGTCTGTGACGGTAACAGGCAACTGGCGAATAACCTTTGAATTTACAGACGGTGATGTATTTATCATTAATATGGAGGACTACCACTGATGGGCAGAATGTTTAATCCCCCTCATCCTGGGGGGCTAATCCGCGAGTCTATGGAATCGCTCGGGCTGAGCGCACGTCAGCTTGCATCGGCGCTGCACGTTGCACCCTCAACGGTTCAGCGGTTAATTGTGAGTAAGTCTGACATATCTCCTGAGATGGCGCTAAGACTTGCAGCCGTCCTGGGTGGTTCTGCTGACGTGTGGTTGGCAATGCAGCGCGATCACGATTTATGGCGTGCACGGCAGCGTATCGATCTGTCAGTGCTGCACAGATTGCAGCCTGCATAAGCGCATAAAAAACCCCGCGTTTGCGGGGTGTCCGCTATCTGGCTTGTAACAGATCTAACGCCATCTGCCGTTCTTCCGGCGTAATCAGCCCAATCAGTTTTTTTTCAGCAGGTCGTTACCGGCGCGCGCTGGGCTGAGCGTATGCGAAAACGACTGATTCGTCACGAAAGTGTGGTCGCATTCCACGTCAGAGCACTGGCAATAAATATCTGACGGTTCGGGATGCTTGCGGTTAGTCTTCCGTATGATTGCTTTGGCATTGCATTGCGGGAAAATAATTTTTAGTACGCGCATAGCCATACTCATTCATCAACCAACGCACTGACAACTCGCGCCCAAGGGCTACTGTACCGATCGCAAAGTGAAAACTTGAAGCCAGTTTCACTTTTTTCCAGAAAATATTGGGTAAGTATCGTATAAAATGCAACATACGGAAAAGAATACAGTTATTGCTGTTTTTCGCAATTTGAATGAAATTTCAAGAGGGAGAATATGCAGGGGCGATTAGTTTTTTAAATTAAAACTATACGTTAAAAAAATTATTATTCTTTAAGGAGCTGAAATACCTTACGGATAGAAATAGCTATCCCTGTTAGTTATTCTTGACACGGTTTATTGGACGAAAGGGAAAATGTATGGATGCAAAATCTATTGCCCGTGGGGTAGTTGAGGGTATCTCGTCAGTACCTTCTGGGATGTATGACGGCGTAATCAGAACCTGGCATCTGATGAAAATCTTGATATGGTTTATTTTTTGGTCGAGCCAGCGCTTGAACCTTATCTGAAATATATCAACAGTAGCCCAATGATTTGTAAGGCGGTTCAGCATGAACTCTGCAAAATCCTCGCTAAGTAAATTGGGCAAAATTGCCAGCTGGGGCGCTTCTCATTTTCTTGAGGCCATGATTACCGGACTTTGCTCAATAGCTGCTTTTTTGTCGTTGTTTCTGCTGGAGGGTGGTGTAATGAAAACAGTTGGCTTTGTCGGCTTCTTTGTTTTGGGATACCTGCTTTCACTTGGACTCGGACTGCTGAGAGGAGAGCGTTAGCGCTTTGCTTTCACCTGGACCTGGACTGTTGAGAGGAGAGCGTTAGCGCTTTGCGATCCCTGATAGCTTATAATATACAAGCCCGCCTGGAAGCGGGTTTTTTTTATATAGTCAGTGTGTGGTATTGGCTTAAAACCATTTTTTTTTCAATATGTTATCCTTGCCTTCGCAACAGTAAGGATGACTTTTTGCTGCTGTGGAGGCTACGTTGTCCTTACATCTTTTACACTCATTTCCCCGGCTGGAACTGCTTGGCGCGCCGACGCCGCTTGAGCATCTGCCTCGTCTTTCCGACTATCTGGGGCGCGATATTTTTATCAAACGCGACGACTTCACGCCCGTAGCCCTGGGCGGCAACAAACTGCGCAAGCTTGAGTTCCTGGCGGCGGATGCGCTGCGCCAGGGCGCGGACGTGCTGCTGACCGCCGGCGCTATCCAGTCTAACCATGTCCGTCAAACCGCCGCCGTGGCCGCAAAGCTGGGCCTGAAGTGCGTGGCGCTGCTGGAAAATCCGGGCATTACCCATCTTGAAAATTACGCCACTAACGGCAATCGCCTGCTGCTGGATCTGATGGATGTGGAAGTGGTGATGGTCGATGCGCTGCACGATCCCGCCGCGCAGCTGGCTGAACAATGCACGCGGCTGGAAGCGCAGGGCTTTCGGCCTTATGTAGTGCCGGTTGGCGGCTCCAACGCGCTGGGCGCGCTGGGATACGTAGAATGTGCTCAGGAAATTGCTCATCAGAGCGAAGGCGTGGTAGATTTTGCCGCTGTCGTTGTTGCCTCCGGCAGTGCCGGAACCCATGCCGGTCTCGCCGTAGGACTGGAGCAGCTGCTGCCGGACACCGAGCTGGTTGGCGTAACCGTTTCGCGCAGCGTTGCTGAACAGCAGCCTAAAGTGGTCGCTATTCAACAGGCGCTCGCCGCGCAGCTTGAGCTAACAGCGCAGGCGCCCGTGACGCTCTGGGACGACTATTTCGCGCCGGGCTACGGGATGCCGAGCGAAGAGGGCACGGAAGCGATCAAACTGTTGGCCAGGCTTGAAGGGATATTTCTGGACCCGGTCTATACTGGCAAGGTAATGGCCGGATTGATTGACGGCATCGCACAAAAGCGTTTTCGCCGCGAAGGCCCGCTACTGTTCGTTCACACGGGTGGTTCGCCGGCGCTGTTTGCTTATCATCCTCTGCGGTGATCCGCGGGCCTTCGGAAAGAAAGCTGACTACACACTATTAATCTGCATCTCAACATGGAGCGCTTATGAATTTTTCTCTGGTTCGTCGCCAACTGGTAACGGGAATGATGTCGCTGGCGCTGGTGGCTGGCGTTGCCACCAAGGCTACTGCTGCCCCGGAAAACCTGCTGAATAAAGTAAAAGAACGCGGCACGCTGCTGGTGGGCCTGGAAGGAACCTATCCGCCATTCAGCTTCCAGGACGAAAACGGCAAACTGGCCGGTTTTGAGGTCGATTTCGCCAACGCCCTGGCACAGCATCTGGGCGTCAAGGCCAGCCTGAAACCGACCAAGTGGGACGGCATGTTGGCCTCGCTGGACTCAAAGCGCATCGATGTGGTGATCAACCAGGTCACCATCTCCGACGAGCGCAAAAAGAAGTATGACTTCTCTACGCCTTATACCGTTTCCGGTATCCAGGCGCTGACCAAAGCCGATAAGGCCGACAGCATCACTAAGCCTGCCGATCTCAGCGGCAAAAAAGTGGGGCTGGGACTGGGCACCAACTACGAGCAGTGGCTGCGTGAAAACGTGAAGAACGTCGATATCCGTACTTATGACGACGATCCAACTAAATATCAGGATCTGCGCGTTGGCCGAATTGATGCGATTCTGGTTGACCGTCTGGCCGCGCTGGACCTGGTGAAGAAAACCGGTAAAACGCTGGCGGTAGCCGGCCCGGCCTTCTCTCGTCAGGAAGCGGGCGTGGCGCTGCGCAAAGACAACCCGGAAATGCTGGCGGCGGTCGATAAAGCCATTGCGGACATGCAGAAAGACGGTTCGCTGGCTAAGATTTCCGACAAATGGTTTGGCGTGGACGTAACTAAATAATGCAGGAAAGTTTACAACTGGTGCTGGATTCAGCACCATTTTTACTGAAAGGCGCGCTTTTCACCCTCCAGCTCAGCATCGGCGGCATGTTCTTCGGGCTGCTGCTGGGCTTCGTGCTGGCGATGATGCGTCTTTCCCACTTCTGGCCCATAGCCTGGCTGTCGCGTTTCTACGTGTCGATATTTCGCGGCACGCCGCTGATCGCCCAGCTGTTTATGATCTACTACGGCCTGCCGCAGTTCGGCATTGAGCTGGATCCCATCCCTTCCGCCATGATTGGCCTGTCGCTGAATACGGCGGCCTACGCTTCCGAATCGCTGCGCGGTGCTATCGCCGCCATCGAGCGCGGCCAGTGGGAAGCGGCGGCCAGTATCGGCATGACGCGCTGGCAGACGCTGCGCCGGGTTATTCTGCCGCAGGCCGCCCGTACCGCGCTGCCGCCGTTAGGCAACAGCTTTATCAGCCTCGTGAAAGATACCTCGCTGGCCGCCACCATTCAGGTGCCGGAGCTGTTCCGCCAGGCGCAGCTGATCACCTCGCGCACGCTGGAAGTTTTTACCATGTATCTGGCGGCTTCGCTGATTTACTGGGTGATGGCGACTTTACTCTCCATGCTGCAAAGCAGGCTGGAAAACCACGTTAACCGCCAGGATCGGGAGGCAAAATGAGCGCCATTGAAGTCAGCGGGCTGGTGAAGAAATTTAACGGCCACACGGTGCTGCACGATATCGATCTGGAGGTCGCTTCGGGCGAAGTGGTGGCGATAATCGGCCCAAGCGGCTCGGGCAAAACCACGCTGCTGCGCAGCATCAATCTGCTGGAAACCCCGGACAGCGGCACCATTAAAGTGGGCAATATCCGTATTGATGCCGCCGCCGGCATGAACCGTCAGAAAGAGCAGGTACGCCGTCTGCGCCAGCAGGTAGGCTTTGTTTTCCAGAACTTTAATCTGTTTCCCCATCGTTCGGTGCTGGAAAACATCATTGAAGGGCCAACCATCGTGAAAGGCGAACCAAAAGCCGAAGCGGTGGCGCGTGCGCGTCAGCTGCTGGAGAAGGTTGGGCTGGCGGGCAGGGAAGAGAGCTATCCGCGTCGGCTTTCCGGCGGCCAGCAGCAGCGCGTGGCTATCGCCCGTGCGCTGGCGATGCGCCCGGAGGTGATCCTGTTCGATGAGCCGACCTCCGCGCTGGATCCCGAGCTGGTAGGCGAAGTGCTCAATACCATCAGGGCGCTGGCGCAGGAGAAGCGCACTATGGTTATCGTCACGCATGAGATGAGCTTTGCACGTGACGTTGCCGATCGCGCCATCTTTATGGATCAGGGTCGCATCGTGGAGCAGGGCAGCGCAAAAGCACTGTTCAGCCATCCCGAACACCCGCGCACCCGTCAGTTCCTGGAAAAGTTTCTTTCGCAATAACCCTGTAAAATTGCCGGTTAATTCCGGCAATTTTCAGCGCGCCAGCTGAATAAGCTTTTTCTTAAATATCTTTCATGCCGCTTCGTTATAAAATAGCCGTTCTTCCTGCGTAAACAGCTCTCCCGCCTGTGCTTTCCCTTACCCGCCTTCGTTTTGGAGAAGTTCCTTAAGACGTCAGTCTCTTAAAAGAGGAATAATTTATTAACTTATTGCAAATTTCCAGGGTAAGGTAAATTCGCTTCGCGAGAAGAGGAATGTTCTGAATATGCATGATGCCGGGCATGACTAAGTATTCAGGGCCAGCAGCAGCCACATTGTATATATTTGTCAGCGTACGGTCAGGGCCAGATAATATTAAATATCTCGGCTACGGGGAGGTATCGCTACCTCATGTTATCCCAGTTTATGACGGTCGGAGTAATATAATGAATACGACTCAAAAGCAGGATATTGCCTGGATAAACAGTTTAAAAGGCCTCTGCATTTTACTCGTGGTTTTATATCATGTTGTCCTGCCAGGCTATGCCGAAATGATTGGCCATCTGGTTGCTGGCTTTATGCCTGCTAAATTATGGCTGGCCTTTAATAATTATCTTTCGCCGCTGAGGATGCCCGCCTTTTTCTTTGTCTCTGGCCTGCTGGCGACCAACGGCATTATTAACCGTCCATGGAAGCAGGTTTTTACCAGTCGCGTTACCAATCTTTTCTATCTCTATTTCCTTTGGGGCGTGATCCAATGGCTGATGATCCGGGGCGTCTCCAATGAGGTGATGGGCGAACAGCTCTCCAAAAACACCAACGCGGCCTGGACGGCCACGCCGGTGGAGTCGGTTAAATTAATGCTGCTGGCGATGAGCTCCTCCTGGTATCTTTATGCGCTTGGCCTGTTTTTTGTGTTCGCCAAACTGTTCCGCGAGCAGCGGCTTGCGATGATGACCATTGCGGTTTTGCTGAATTACGCCGCCGTCATGAAAATCATCCCAGGCTGGGGACCGGAAAGCGTCGCGCAGTATCTGATCTTCTTCCTGCTGGGTACCTTTTACAGCAGCACTTTGCTGCGCTGGAGCGAATGGCGTCGCAGCAATCTGGTTCCCTGGGCCGCGCTGATAGCGCTGTCGCTGATCCACGCTAAGCTCGGTATTCCCCATAGCCTGTTCCTGTGTGCGCTCGCTGTTTTAATCTCCGTCGCCGCCTGCCGGACGCTGAATCGCTACTTTACGCTGGGCTGGCTAAACTGGCTGGGCAGAAACACGCTGCAAATTTACGTGCTGCACCGCATCTTTATCGAATTCTTTGGCATGTCCGCCATTTTGTTCGCGGAACATCATCAGCTGTTCGCTAACAAAGCGTTCTCCATGCTGTGGGCGACAGCTTTCCCGGTGGTAATGGTGGCGCTGTGCGCGGGCTGTTCGGTAGGCGTGTGGACGTTGCTTAATCGGGGCATCGGCAAAAATCTGTTTATCTATCCACGGCTGCTGCGCGTCAAAGTTGATGCCTGACAGAAAACACCAGGCGTAAGAAGGCCGCTTATTAGCGGCCTTTTTCTTATGACTTTAAACGCATCAGGTGGCTACTTTTTCCGGTCAGCCGCGCGGCTAAACCAAAAAAGGGGCGAACTGCTTCGCCCCTTGTACGGAATCCGCTGCTTTAAGCCTGTCGGGCAGGCCGACGGGCGCGTTAGCCGATGGTCATCAGGCTGGCGTTGCCGCCTGCCGCTGCGGTATTGACGCTCAGCGAGCGCTCAATCAGCAGGCGTTCCAGCAGCAGATTGGTTTCGCCGCGGGCAAAGCCCTGGACGGAAACAATCGCGCCTTCACGAGCGGCCACCGTTTCGCAAACTGTTCTGAGCTGATCGGCATCGCCGTGGTAAATCACCGCCTCAAACTCGTTATGCTGCGCCAGCGGTTCGACCGCAAAGTCGATACGGCTCTGCACGGCTGTGGGCAGTTTCTTCGCCAGCGCGCGATGCAGTTCATCGTCCTGCCACAGCGCGCGGCTGCCCACGGCGGTGACCGCCGCCAGCTGCACCAGCGCATCCTGCTCGTTATCCGCCAGGCAGACCACGCGCTCGCGCGGCAGCAGGGTAAAGGTGTTGCGTTCGCCCGTCGGGCCGGGCAGCAGGCGAACGGTGCCGCTCTGGCCCAGCTCGGCAAACTGTTTGCAGACCGCAGCCAGCTCCGGCTTGTCTTTCGCCCACTCCGTCAGCGCCTGATGAGTGGTCAGCAGCACCGGACGCAGCGCCGCATCAACCGGACGCTCGACGTCCTGGCGATCCAGCGTAACCTTCAGCGCGCCATCCGGGCGATGCGAGAGCAGACGATAGAGATAGAGCGGGCCGCCCGCTTTCGGGCCGGTGCCGGACAGGCCTTCGCCACCGAACGGCTGGACGCCTACGACGGCCCCAACCATATTGCGGTTGACGTACAGGTTGCCGACTTTGGCGCGGCTGGTGACCTGATTGATGGTTTCATCAATACGGGTATGCACGCCCAGCGTCAGGCCGTAGCCGGAAGCGTTGATCTGCTCAATAATTTTCGGCAGCGTGCTGCGGTTGTAGCGCACCACGTGCAGCACCGGCCCGAAAATTTCCTTATCCAGATCGGCGACGTTTTCCAGCTCAATCAGCGTTGGCGGAATAAAGGTGCCGGTCTGCCACTCTTTGCTGTCGTGCTTATCGTTAAACGCCGCCTGATACACTTTCATGCCTTTGCTGCGCATCGCCTGAATATGGCGTTCGATATTTTCTTTCGCTTCGCTGTCGATCACCGGCCCGATATCGGTAGACAGGCGCTCCGGGTTGCCCATACGGCATTCGGCCATCGCGCCGCGCAGCATTTGCAGCGTGTGGTCGGCAACATCATCCTGAATACAGAGCAGACGCAGGGCAGAGCAGCGTTGACCGGCGCTGTCAAAGGCGGAAGCCACGATATCGACCACTACCTGTTCCGTCAGCGCGGAGGAGTCCACGATCATGGTGTTCATACCGCCGGTTTCCGCAATCAGCGGCGTCGGTCTGCCTTGCGGATCCAGACGACCGGCCAGATTACGTTGCAGTAGCGTTGCTACGGCAGTCGACCCGGTAAACATCACGCCGCGTACGCGGTCGTCGCCGGTCAGCTGAGCGCCGACGGTTTCACCCAGGCCCGGCAGCAGCTGTAGGGCACCAACCGGCACGCCCGCTTCATGCAGAATAGCGACGGCGGCAGCGGCCACCAGCGGCGTCTGCTCGGCAGGCTTGGCCAGCACGCTGTTGCCTGCTGCCAGCGCTGCGGCAATTTGACCGGTGAAGATTGCCAGCGGGAAGTTCCACGGGCTGATGCAAACCACCGGGCCAAGCGGACGGTGCGTTTCGTTATCGAAATCGTCGCGAACCTGGCCTGCATAGTAGTGCAGGAAGTCGACCGCTTCGCGTACCTCGGCGATAGCGTTGTTAAAGGTCTTTCCGGCCTCACGCACCAGGATCCCCAACAGGCGCTGTAGCTGAGCTTCCATCAGCTCGGCGGCACGGGTCAGGATCTCCGCACGGGCGGCAGGCGGCGTGGCGAACCAAATCGGGCCGGCATTGACGGCGGCGTCCAGCGCGGTCGAAACATCTTTCCCGGTAGCGTGGCGCACATAGCCCACGATATCGGCAGGCTCCGCCGGATTGAGCACCGGCAGCTGTTCGCTGGCTTCCGTTTCGCCATCGATAACCGGCGCGGCGTACCACGGCTGGATAGCGCTGTTCAGCAGGGCGCTGGAGAGCGAAGCCAGGCGGTGTTCGTTAGCCAGATCCAGACCGGCGGAGTTCTGACGCGTTGCGCCATAGAGATCGCGCGGCAGCGGGATCTTCGGATGCGGCAGACCAATCGCCCCTTCGGTGCGGGCCAGTTTTTCCACTTCATCGACCGGATCGGCGACCAGATCTTCAATCTGGAGCGTGTTATCGGCAATGCGGTTCACAAACGACGTGTTGGCACCGTTTTCCAGCAGGCGGCGCACCAGGTAGGCCAGCAGCGTTTCGTGCGTGCCGACCGGTGCATAGATCCGGCACGGGCGGTTAAGCTTGCCATCCGCCACTTTGCCGACCACCTGCTCGTACAGCGGTTCGCCCATGCCGTGCAGGCACTGGAACTCGTACTGACCAGGGTAGTAGTTATTGCCCGCCATCTGATAGATAACCGCCAGCGTATGCGCATTGTGCGTCGCGAACTGCGGATAGATCAGGTTCGGAACGGCCAGCAGTTTACGGGCGCAGGCCAGATAAGAGATGTCGGTGTAAACCTTACGGGTGAACACCGGATAGCCTTCCAGGCCGTCCATTTGGGCGCGCTTGATCTCGCTGTCCCAGTAGGCGCCTTTCACCAGGCGGATCATCAGGCGGCGACGGCTGCGCTGGGCCATGTCGATCAGCGCGTCGATCACAAACGGACAGCGCTTCTGATAGGCCTGGATAACAAAGCCGATGCCGTTCCAGCCTTCCAGCTCCGGCTCAAAGCAGAGTTTTTCCAGCAGATCCAGCGACAGCTCCAGGCGATCCGCTTCTTCCGCATCGATGTTGATGCCAATGTCGTAAGAGCGTGCCAGCAGCGTCAGCGATTTTAAAATGGGGTAAAGTTCGTTCATCACGCGCTCGTACTGCGCGCGACTATAGCGCGGATGCAGCGCGGAAAGCTTGATGGAGATGCCCGGCCCTTCATAGATGCCGCGACCGTTGGAGGCTTTACCGATAGCGTGGATCGCCTGCTGATAGGAAACCAGATAGGCTTCAGCGTCTTTCGCCGTCAGCGCGGCCTCGCCCAGCATATCGTAAGAGTAGCGGAAGCCTTTCTCTTCCAGCTTGCGGGCGTTCGCCAGCGCTTCCGCGATGGTTTCGCCAGTGACAAACTGCTCGCCCATCAGGCGCATCGCCATATCCACGCCTTTGCGGATCAGCGGCTCGCCGCTTTTACCGATGATGCGGTTCAGCGAGCGCGACAAATTCGCCTCGTTGTGCGTGGCGACCAGGCGGCCGGTAAACAGCAGGCCCCAGGTGGCGGCGTTAACAAACATCGAAGGGCTGCGGCCCAGATGCGACTGCCAGTTGCCGTTGCTGATTTTATCGCGGATCAGCGCGTCACGGGTTGGCTTATCTGGAATACGCAGCAGCGCTTCCGCCAGGCACATCAGCGCAACGCCTTCCTGTGAAGAAAGTGAAAACTCCTGAAGCAGCGATTGCACCATACCGGCGCGGCCGCCTGCCCCTTTTTGGTGCCTGAGCGCCGAAGCCAGCTTGTGGGCAAGACGTTGGGTTTGCTGCGCCAGCGGCTGCGGCAGACGTGCCTGTTCAAGGAGCATCGGCACTGCTTCCGTCTCCGGGCGACGCCACGCGGCGGTAATGGCGGAGCGGGTTACCGATTGCGGCAGAATATGTTCGGCAAACTCCAGAAAAGGCTGATGCAGCTCCTCGACCGGCGCGTCTTCGCTCTCCTGAGCCGTAGCCTGCAAGGGGAATTCCGGCAGGGCGTCGCCTCTCTCCAGCTGTTCCAGATAGTTAAAAATAGCCTGTTTGATCAGCCAGTGAGGTGTGCGATCGATCTGGCCCGCAGCCTGACGAATGCGGTCACGCGTGGCCTCGTCCAGCTTAACGCCCATAGTGGTTGTGCCCATGCCTTAAAACTCCTTGCAAATAGTCAAAACAGATCTGGCAAGCAATATCACTTAAGTTGCAACTTTGTGCAACCTTGTTAAATGTGAGGCTGATTGCAGAGTGTAAAAACGCTTTTTTAAAAAGCGGCATGGATATTGCTGCAAAAATCCGGCCAGCTTTACAGATTGCAGTAAAACTGGGTTCTGAAAAGGTTTTTTGAGAGGTGTAACCGGTGACACTGTGATCCAGTGCAACCTGTCGAATCTTCTTTCCAGATGCAAGGTGAAATTAATGTAACGATTGTGTTAAACCATTGGCGAGTATTGTGCCCGTCAGTGCTTTGCGGCAGGATACCCCGCCCTGGGTGGTTAAAAGTGGCGCCGCAACGTTCCGGCGGCGGGGCAGGGTTGCGCATTAACAATAATAAGTGGAGAACCTGAATGACAGTAAGCACACCTATGATGGTGACCTTTTGCGTTTACATTCTTGGCATGGTGTTTATCGGCTTTTTGGCCTGGCGCTCAACCAAAAATTTTGATGACTATATCCTGGGAGGACGCAGTCTGGGCAGCGTGGTCACCGCGCTTTCCGCCGGTGCATCTGATATGAGCGGCTGGCTGCTGATGGGCCTGCCGGGCGCCATTTTCATCTCCGGCATCTCCGAAAGCTGGATTGCTATCGGCCTGACGCTGGGCGCTTACCTAAACTGGAAAATCGTCGCCGGGCGCCTGCGCGTGCAGACTGAACACCATGATAATGCGCTGACGCTGCCCGATTTTTTCGCCAGCCGTTTTGAAGACAGAAGCAAAATCCTGCGCGTTATCTCTGCGGTCGTCATCCTGGTTTTCTTCACTATCTATTGCGCTTCCGGCATCGTAGCCGGCGCCCGCCTGTTTGAAAGCACCTTCGGCATGAGCTACGAAACGGCGCTGTGGGCTGGCGCAGCCGCCACTATTATCTATACCTTTGTCGGCGGTTTTCTGGCCGTAAGCTGGACCGATACCGTGCAGGCGAGCCTGATGATCTTCGCTCTGATCCTGACGCCGGTGATGGTTATTATTGCAGTAGGCGGCCTGAGCGATTCCCTGGCGGTTATCCAGGCGAAGAGCATTGAAAATATGGATATGCTGAAAAACCTGAACTTTGTCGCGGTGATCTCGCTGCTCGGCTGGGGACTGGGCTACTTTGGTCAGCCGCATATCCTGGCGCGTTTTATGGCGGCGGATTCGCACCACTCTATCCGCAGCGCGCGCCGTATCGGCATGACGTGGATGATCCTGTGCCTGGGCGGTGCGGTAGCGGTCGGCTTCTTTGGTATCGCCTACTTCCAGAACCATCCCGAGCAGGCAACAGGCGTCACCGACAACAGCGAACGTATTTTTATCGAGCTGGCTCGTATTCTGTTTAATCCGTGGATCGCCGGTATCCTGCTTTCTGCTATCCTGGCGGCGGTGATGTCGACGCTGAGCTGCCAGCTGCTGGTTTGCTCCAGCGCGCTGACGGAAGATCTCTATAAAAACTTCCTGCGTAAAGGTGCCAGCCAGCGTGAGCTGGTATGGGTAGGGCGTCTGATGGTGTTGCTGGTGGCGGTCGTGGCTATCGCGCTGGCCTCCAATCCGAACAACCGCGTACTGGGGCTGGTAAGCTACGCCTGGGCCGGCTTTGGTGCGGCGTTCGGGCCTGTAGTGATCTTCTCGCTGGTATGGAAGCGCATGACCCGTAACGGCGCGCTGGCCGGGATTATCGTAGGCGCGGCTACCGTGCTGATCTGGAAACAGTACGCCTGGCTGGATCTGTATGAAATTATTCCGGGCTTCCTGTTTGCCAGCATCGCCATCGTGCTGTTCAGCCTGGTGGGCAGCAAGCCTTCCACTGCGGCCGTAAAACGATTTGAGGCAGCCGAAGCCGAGTTCCATTCGCGTTAATCACGCTGATAACTACGACAGGCTCGCTTCGGCGGGCCTTTTTTTTAAGAACGGAAAACCTGGTCAGGGAGGACGGCATAAAGCCATCATGGCTTGTCATCCTCTTGCGATAAGATTATGATCCGCTCATAAATCAAGGATGAGTTAAATGGATTATGGATTAGCGACCCTGCTGAGCCTGCACGGCACCCGCTATATTTATGCCTGCGGCTACTGGTATGAAATTATGGATCATTTTTTCACCGCGGTAGATAAAATCGTGGCTGAAGCAACCAGATAAAAAGGGATGATGATGAAAGCACTGATCGGCGTAATGCCAGAAAATGAGTTTCGCCAGCGGGTCATGGCGATTGTCAGCAATGAGTACTTTCCTGAAGAAAACGAACCCAAAATCTGGTTCTCCTCGCTAAACGCGGTAGCGCAGATTTTAAGCCCTGAAAATCTGGCGCTGCTGGATATGATGGATCGGGAGAAACCGGAAAGCATCTCTCAGCTGGCCCGGCTGGCCGGGCGGGCGGTGAGCAATCTTTCCGCCACGCTGTCGACGCTGGAAAAACACGGCTTCGTGAAAAAAGTAAAAGGGAAAAACTGTATGAAACCGGTGGCGCTTTACACCGAGTTCGTTATCCACACCGCACATTTCCCGGCCAAAAAAGCCAGCGACGCTGCCTGAGTTGGCCCCGGTACAACGGCGCGCATATTTGGTTATCTTAAATTTTCTGCTGTTCGATTCGTGGCAATTACTGTCCCCACGGCAAACAAACCGCAACAGGAATAAAAACGGGACGTGAGTTGCTACCAGTGGCGATAAGGCGGATCTGAGCGCACCGCCTGGGCCCTGGGACGATACGCTGGCTGAGCCGTTGCAATAAACGTGTTACGCATCAATGGGAGGCGAACGTCCTGACATGCGGCACGCATCAGTTTCGGGGCCGGACGAACGTCCAGACAGGCGATCGGACAATTGGTTTTAGTTGGTGATTGAGCCCCAAACTGTCTGTCGTCATCGGCCAATAACGTGATTACAAATAATCTTCTCGATGACTTCATAAATTGACTTCGAAAACCAGGGTTAATAAAATGACTTCATAGAGTGAAGCTATGGCAGGGATAAAGCTATGGTTGCATTAAGGAAGAAGCATAAACTCATACTGACTAAAATTTTTGCGCTGCCTGTTCCTGCCAACATTAAGTGGGCAGAAATCGAGTCGCTTATCCGGGCTTTAGGTGGTGAAGTTACCGAAGGTAGCGGATCCCGGTGCCGATTCAAACTCAATGGCAGTATCGCAAGATTCCACCGCCCACATCCTGCCCCTGATACCGACAAAGGCGCAGTCAACAGCGTTAAAGAATGGTTAGAAAGTATAGGGATTGAACCATGAGCAAAGCAAAACCCAACAAATATGAGATAGCCGGGCAGCCGGTTGTTGTCAGCTTCGTACCTGAACTGAACGCGTTTCGCGGCAAATTCCTGGGGCTCAGTGGTTATTGTGATTTTGTTGCTGACAGCGTAGAAGGGCTGCGGAGAGAAGGCGAAATTTCCTTAAAGGAATATCTGAAAGATTGTCGGGAAGAGGGGATAGATCCTTATGCCCGACAGGAAAAAACGAAGACATTTACTTTACGCTATAACGAGACGCTTGCTGAAAAATTAAGTCATGTGGCAGCTGAAAACGATATGTCAGTAAATACTTTCATCATTGAAACGCTGGAAGAGCGAATCAGACACGCATAATAAAAGCCCCGTCCAGGCGGGGCTTTCTGCCAAAACCAGCTCCTTTCCTTTCGGATAGTCTTCGGGTACAGAAATAAACAGGTAGGGAAGTTTCCGACGCCCTTTGATAGCGCATTTTCCTTTAATCCCTTGCCACGCCCGATGAAAATAACCGTCCAGCCTCTTGTATTTCTTCCGGCGATAATGATAATCGGTATCGTTTAGATTTACACTTCTTTACCCGCGTGAAAACGCCTTATATGTCTGAAGGTGCCTATGTTTGTGCCGTTCCTGATTATGTTACGCGAAGGACTGGAAGCCGCGCTGATCGTCAGCCTGATTGCCAGCTATTTACAGCGCACGCAGCGCAGCGAGTGGTTCGGCGCAATGTGGCTTGGCGTCTTCATCGCCGCCGCGCTCTGCCTGGTGCTGGGCTATGTGATTAATGAAACCACCGGCGAATTCCCGCAAAGAGAGCAGGAGCTGTTCGAAGGCATGGTGGCGGTGGTGGCCGTTTGTATTCTGACCTGGATGGTGTTCTGGATGCGCAAAGTCTCGCGCAATATTAAAGCGCAGCTGGAAGGCGCGGTGGATAACGCGCTGCAGCGCGGCAAAGGCGGCGGCTGGGCGCTGATTTTTATGGTCTTCCTGGCCGTCGCGCGGGAAGGGCTGGAGTCCGTGTTCTTCCTGCTGGCGGCCTTCCAGCAGGACGTGGGCATTGCGCCGCCGGTCGGCGCCATCCTGGGCCTCGCTACCGCTATCGTGCTGGGTATGCTGATCTACTGGGGCGGCGTGCGGCTGAATATGGCGCTCTTCTTCCGTTGGACCAGCCTGTTTATTCTGCTGGTCGCAGCGGGCCTGGCGGCTGGCGCCATCCGTGCTTTCCATGAGGCCGGACTGTGGAACGCCTTCCAGAGCCAGGCGTTCGATTTCAGCGAGGTGCTCTCCACCAGCACGCTGATGGGCACGCTGCTGGAAGGCCTTTTCGGCTATCAGGAAGCGCCCAGCGTCAGTGAAGTGGTGGTCTGGTTCTGCTATCTCATTCCTGCGCTGATCCTGTTTTTCCTGCCCGGACGCCCGCCAACGACGGCAGTCCGTCTTTAACGCTTTTCCGCTTTCTTATTTAAGGGATTTATCATGATTCGTGGTTTTTCAATGTTACCGCTGGCGGCGGCGTTACTGGCCAGCTTTTCTGCCGTGCAGGCTGCCGACGTGCCGCAGGTAAAAATTGTCGTTAACGACAAACAGTGCGAGCCGATGAGCGTTACCGTTAAAGCCGGTAAAACGCAGTTTGTGATCCAGAACCACAGCCAGAAAGGGCTGGAGTGGGAGATCCTGAAAGGGGTGATGGTAGTGGAGGAGCGCGAAAATATCGCGCCGGGCTTCACGCAAAAGCTGACGGCCAGTCTGCAACCGGGCGAGTATGAGATGACCTGCGGCCTGTTGAGCAATCCCAAAGGTAAGCTGATTGTGCAGGGCGCAGAGGATGCAGCAGGCGCACAGCCAACGCTGATGCAGCTGACCGGCCCTGTTACCGACTACAAAGCTTACGTGATGCAGGAAGTCGCCGCGCTGGTTACCAGCACGCAAGCCTTTACCGGGGCGGTAAAAGCGGGCGATATCGATAAGGCGAAAGCCCTCTATGCGCCGACGCGCGCTCACTATGAGCGTATCGAACCGATAGCGGAACTGTTCTCCGATCTGGACGGCAGCATTGACGCTCGCGAAGATGATTATGAGCAGAAAGCCGCCGATCCTAAGTTCACCGGCTTCCATCGTCTGGAAAAAGCGCTGTGGGGCGACGGCTCGACCAAAGGTGTGGAAACCTATGCCGACAGGCTTTATGCAGACGTGCAGGCGCTGCAAAAGCGGGTCAGCGAACTGGCATTTCCACCGGGTAAAGTGGTCGGCGGCGCGGCCGGTCTGATTGAAGAAGTGGCTTCCAGCAAAATCTCCGGCGAAGAAGACCGCTACAGCCGCACCGATTTGTGGGATTTTCAGGCCAACGTTGATGGCGCGCAGAAGATCGTGAATTTGCTGCGTCCGATGCTGCAACAGGCCGATCCGGCGCTGCTGGCAAAAATCGACGGTAATTTCAAAAAGGTAGACGCTATCCTGAAGAAATACCGCAGCGGCGACGGCTTTGCCTCCTATGACAAGCTTACCGATGCCGATCGCACTGCGATGAAAGGCCCGATCACGGCGCTGGCGGAAGATCTCGCTCTGCTGCGCGGAACGCTGGGGCTGGATTGAGTTATGAAGCAAGCTGATGACGAGGCGGCGCAGCCTTCACGCCGCCGTCTGCTGAAGGGGATGGGCCTCCTTGGCGGCGCGCTGGCGTTAGCAGGAGGCTGTCCGGCGCATGGCGCGCCGGCGGCCTTTTCGCCCGGCGCGCTGTCGCCCAATGCCCGCCAGCAGAGACAGCCTTTTCACGGGCCGCACCAGGCGGGGATCGTCACGCCACAGCAGGCGTCGATGATGCTGGTGGCTTTTGACGTACTGGCAACGGACAAGGCCGATCTGGAGCGGTTATTTCGTTTGCTGACCGACCGTATCGCTTTTCTGACCAGGGGAGGAGAAGCGCCGCAAACGGTTAATCCGCGTCTGCCGCCGATGGATTCCGGCATTCTGGGCGGTCATATCTACCCGGATAATCTGACCATTACGGTATCGGTCGGCCGCGCCTTGTTTGACGATCGCTACGGATTGCAGGCGCAAAAGCCGCGCAGGCTGCAAACCATGACGCGCTTTCCCAATGATGCGCTGGATGCCGGGCTGTGCCACGGCGATCTGCTGCTGCAAATCTGCGCCAATACCAACGATACGGTGATCCACGCGCTGCGCGATATCATCAAGCATTCGCCGGATTTGCTGAGCGTGCGCTGGCGGCGGGAAGGCTTTATCTCCGATCATGCAGCGCGCAGTCAGGGCAGGGAGACGCCAGTCAATCTGTTGGGCTTTAAGGACGGCACGGCCAATCCCGATACGGCCGACGCGGCGATGATGGATAAAATCCTGTGGGTCACGGCGGATCAGGATGAACCTGCCTGGGCGATCGGCGGCAGCTATCAGGCCGCGCGCATCATTCAGTTCCACGTAGAGTTTTGGGACAGAACGCCGCTGCGCGAGCAGGAAACGATCTTTGGCCGGGTGAAGCAGAGCGGCGCGCCGCTGGGAATGACGCACGAACATGATGTACCGGACTATGCCAGCGATCCCGATGGCCTCGTTACGCCGTTAGACGCGCATATTCGCCTGGCTAACCCGCGCACGTCACAAACGCAGGACAGCCTGATGCTCCGCCGTGGCTACAGCTACTCGCTGGGCGTATCCAATGCCGGTCAGCTGGAGATGGGCCTGTTATTTGTCTGCTATCAGCACGACCTGGAAAAGGGTTTTCTTACCGTACAAAAAAGACTCAACGGCGAGGCGCTGGAGGAATATATCAAACCCGTCGGCGGCGGATATTTCTTTGTGCTGCCTGGCGTCATTGACGAAAAACATTATCTCGGGCAGGCTTTACTTCAGGCCTGAGCCTTTCTTCAGCCTCCCGCCCGCGCCTCGTGCGGGAGGTTGTTTTTTAACCAGAGGCGTTCAGCCGGCTGTTAAACATTTCAGATTACCGCACTCAGCATAAAATAAATTGTTATCTCTTTGATCCTGTTAGGATCCTAATTAACCTGCCGCGTACGCGTTCGCTTATTTGGTACTTTTCGCTTGCCGTCAGGTAAAATTAATGTTGCATTATTCCAGGAATCTGTTGAAATTTAATTATCAGGCGTCAGTTGTTTCCAGTGTGCAACACGGAGATCGCGAATGGACAAGTCCTTTTACGGACATAAGCGTCAGACAAATAGCGTGACAGCTTCCCGGCGCGAGGGCTTTATCGCCCCAATGACTTCCTCTTCCCTTTGCCATTTCAGCCAGTTTATTAACACCCTCCGGTGCCCGGCATCGTCACTCCGCGTACCATTTCTACGGCCAGACAAGGCTTACAAGGAAGCCAGCAAAACCTCTAAAGCGTTCACGTAATCGCACTGCCGTTCCAGGTGCGGGAAATGAAACCAACTGTAAGGTGCCACTATGGGAAGACAGAAAGCAGTGATCAAAGCTCGTCGTGAAGCCAAGCGCGTGCTTCGTAGCGATTCACGCAGTCATCGTCAGCGTGAAGAAGAATCGGTCACCTCGCTGGTGCAGATGGGTGGGCTGGACGCAATCGGCATGGCGCGCGATACCCGCGACCATTCGCCCATTGAGGCCCGTAATGAAGCTCAGGCGCACTATCTTAAAGCCATAGAGAGTAAACAGCTGATTTTCGCTACCGGCGAAGCGGGCTGCGGAAAAACCTGGATTAGCGCCGCCAAAGCGGCCGAAGCCCTGATCAATAAGGATGTCGACAGGATCATCGTCACCAGGCCGGTACTACAGGCAGATGAAGATCTGGGCTTTTTACCCGGTAATATCGCAGAAAAGTTCGCTCCTTATTTTCGACCCGTCTATGACGTTCTGGTTAAACGTCTTGGTTCTTCCTTTATGCAGTACTGCCTGCGTCCCGAAATCGGCAAGGTGGAGATTGCGCCTTTCGCCTATATGCGCGGACGTACCTTTGAAAACGCCGTGGTGATCCTTGATGAGGCGCAAAACGTCACCGCCGCCCAGATGAAAATGTTTCTGACCCGCCTCGGGGAAAACGTCACCGTCATCGTCAATGGCGATATCACGCAATGTGATTTGCCATCGCATGTTCAGTCCGGCCTTAGCGACGCGCTGGCCCGCTTTAAAGAGGACGAGATGATTGGGGTAGTGCGTTTTGGTAAACAAGACTGCGTGCGCTCGGAGCTGTGCCAGCATACGCTGATGGCCTACGGCTAAAACGGGTGCATGTAAATATCGTCTGAAGACAACGCAGTTAATTAACCGCTCATTTTGATAATAAAAAACCGGCCTCCTGCGAGGCCGGTTTTTCCCTTTTCAGAGGGATGTCCCGGGCGAAAAACGCCTGAGTATCATGCCTTATTCCACCTTATCCCAGGCTTGCTGCCAGTGCAGGCCCGTGCCCGGCGCATAGGCCCAGGCCGCGCCCGCACACCAGCCGGTGTAAGGTGCCGATTTACAGGCATAGATGCCGCCCGCTGCGCTTACCCGTTCGCCTGCTTTATAGGCTGTGCCTTCCACATAGGCCGGATAGACTGGCGGTGCTGGCGGTACTGGCGGTGCCGGCGGCGGCGTAACGGAAATAATTTCCAGAGCATGAGTGCTGATGGCTGAACGCGTTCCGTCCGCGCTGGCTGCTTCCAGGTCGACCTGGTAATGACCGCCTGCATAATTTTGCGCCGCGATTGTAAACTCGCGCGCCGTGCTCTGCGCCAGCGTTTTGCCGTTCTGCTTCAGGCTCCACTGCCAGTGGCTGGCGGTAAAGTTGCTCTGGCTCGTCAACGTGATGCTTTCACCTTGTTTAACGCTGGCCGCGCCCTGGATCTGCGCGTGCGGGGCGCTCACGGTTACGGTGACGGTTTTTCTGTCCACAACGCCGCCTGTACCGGTAGCCAGAAGCTCATAGGTCACTTTTCCTGAGGCATTACGAGGGAAAGCGGCCCTGACTATCTTCTGCTGGTGCACTTCTCTCACGATCGGGCCTGACGCCACTTCCTGCAGGCCGGAAGGGCCGTCGCTGGTTACCCGCCAGATAAAACCTTTACCGGTGCTGCTGCTGCCGTCCAGCTGGTGAATAGTGGCGGTTGTGGAGCGGGACACGAGGCTGAAGTCTTCAGGCACCACGGCTACCGGCACAACGACAGGCTCGGGAGCGATAATCTCTAAAGCATGGGTGCTGGTTGCCGTACGCAGGCCGTCTGCACTGGTGGCTTCAAGCACCACCTGGTAGTGACCGGCGGCATGGTCATTTGTCGCCAGGACAAACTCACGCGCATTGCTCTGCGCCACGGTTTCTTCACCCTGCTTCAGGCTCCACTGCCAGTGCGTGGCGGTAAAGTTGTCCTGGCCTGTCAGCGTAACGCTGTCGCCATGCTTAACGCTGGCCGGGCCCTGGATCTGCGCGTGCGGCGCAGTAACGGTGACGGTCACGGTTTTTTTATCCACCGAGCCGTCTGAACCGGTTGCCGTCAGCTCATAGGTGACGATGCCTGAGGTGTTGCGGGGAAAAGCGGCGCGGGCCACGGCACCCTGTACTTCTTTTACGATCGGCCCTGACGCCACTTCCTGCAGGCCGGAAGGGCCGTCGCTGGTCACCCGCCAGACAAAACTTTTCCCGGTACTTCCGCTGCCGTCCAGTATATGGATGGTGGCGGTAGTAGAACGAGATACGAAGCTGAAGTCTTCAGGCACCACGGCTACCGGCACAACAGCAGGCTCGGGAGCGATAATCTCTAAAGCATGGGTGCTGGTTGCCGTACGCAGGCCGTCTGCGCTGGTGGCTTCAAGCACCACCTGATAGTGACCGGCGGCATGGTTATTTGTCGCAAGGACAAACTCGCGCGCATTGCTTTCCGCCACGGTTTTTTCACCCTGCTTCAGGCTCCACTGCCAGTGTGTGGCGGTAAAGTTGTCCTGGCCTGTCAGCGTTACGCTGTCGCCATGCTTAACGCTGGCCGGGCCCTGGATCTGCGCGTGCGGCGCAGTCACGGTGGCGGTCACGGTTTTTTTATCCACCGAGCCGTCTGAACCGGTTGCCGTCAGCTCATAGGTGACTATGCCTGAGGTATTGCGAGGAAAAGCGGCGCGGGCCACGGCACCCTGTACTTCTTTTACGATCGGCCCTGACGCCACTTCCTGCAAACCGGCAGCGCCGTCGCTGGTCACCCGCCAGACAAAACTTTTACCTGTGCTCCTGCTGCCGTCCAGCTGGTGGATGGCGGCGGTGGTGGAACGGGAGATAAGGCTGAAATCGTCAGGTACTACGGCAACCGGCTTCACGACTGGTGTGGTAGAGGTGATCTCTAACACATGGGTGCTTCTGCCGGTATGCATACCGTCTGCGCTGGTCGCTTCCAGCTCGACCGCATATTTCCCAGGCGCATAGCCCCGTGTATTCAGAGTAAACTGGCGCGATGTACTTTGAGCAATCGTCTGGCTGCCGTTTATCAGGCGCCACTGCCAGCGGGTAGCGGTAAAGTTTACCTGACCGTTCAGGGTAACGGTATCGCCCTGTTTAACGCTGGCCGCACCCTGAATTTGCGCACGTGGAGCGGTAACGGTAACGGTAACAATTTTTTTATCCACCCGGCCGTTGGAGCCATGCACCGTCAGTTCATAAACAGCCTGGCCGGAAGAGTTGGCAGGGAAGGCGGCTCTGACGTTCGCGACGTTGTGGATTTCTCTGACGACAGGACCAGAAGGGACTTCCTGCAAGCCCATGGGGCCGTCGCTTAATACTTTCCAGACGTGGCCGTAACCGTCACTGGATCTGCCGTCCAGCTCGCGGATTAACGTAGTATTGCTACGCGAAAGGATGCTGAAATTACCCGGCACCACGGCTTTCGGCGTTACGTTGCTGTAAAACCTTGAGATCATTCCACGCCGTTCATTGAGCCGACGAGCGTTGTCCTCATACTGTGCAGTTCCGGTAGGCGTATTGCGGAAGAGAACGCGCGGGTTGGAAAACATATTGACCTGGCTACAGTTAGGGGAGCAGTTGTAGGCCATGATGGTGCGCCATCTGTCCATCCCTGTGCCCAGACGCCGGTAGCCATGTTGATAGCAAGGGGAACCATAAGGGTTACCGCCATTCTGGGCTCTGTCGTGTTGCAGCCCGATATTGTGACCCATTTCATGGGCAAACGTATTGGTTTCGGTGAAGGCAAGATAGTTGACTACGGCATGAGCGCTTTCTCTGGTCGCATTGACCCAGGCTATGCCGTTGAGATCTCTACGAACTGCCAACAGAACTACCAGATCGGCCTCGTGCTGTTGTCTGAAGGCAAGGATAGCGTTGCGCAATTCGCCATTCATATCTCGCAGCATTTGGCTCTGGGTACTTTTCTCGTTGTAATCAGGATTCAGTACGCCAGCGTTAACAAAAGTGATGCGAACGTTACTGTTTAAGGCACCCTGATTTACTTTTTCAAAAGCAAGTTTGGCCAGCGCATCAAAATCTAATGAAGAGAAAGCCGCACGGGACTGATTGGTGGTCACCAGACCCACCCGGATAACCACCTGTTGCGAAGGGGACGGATCCTCATAATTTCCCGGTGCCGGGCAGTTAACCCTGGTTTCCGGGGCGCTGAAGACCTCGTCATGCTTTTCTTTTTCAGCGACTTTATTTGCATCCACTTTAATAATAACCAGTGAATTTTTTTCCTGAGCCAGCGGCAGGATCTGAAAGGTGTCACCTTTGAACGTTAGCGAACCATAGATTTTGCCCTGTTTGATAATCAGGATCGCCGTATTTTCCGGATCGGGATTGCCGTTGGATAACCGATTGGTAATAGGGGCGGCAATTTCACCTGTCCAGGTGAGGCTGCCGTCTTCGTCTTTCTTTTCAGACCAGCGTTGAAAAGTGACGTGCCCGCCATCCGGCAGCGTCAGGCTGACGCTGTCAATATCCTGCGGGGGGATATTGTCCGTACTCTTAAGCAGCGCCATTTTTTCCGTAATGGGGGAGGCGGATAAATTACGTAAATAACGGTTGTGCGATACAATCGATTTTTCGTTGGTGTTATGTAAGACAGCAAGCTTAAGCACTGCTGCATGCGAGGCGCTGCCGCACATAAATAATATAAGAGTGATGCACCTGACAAGGTGCGATAAAATTCGCTTCATGTTTTCCTGCTATTAGTCAAAGGAGTTATTATTGGCTTTATATACGGATGGTCTTATTTATTAGTCGTTTAGAACCTTTATAAGGTGGTCGTTATTTATTGTCAGCTGAAAATTCCCATGGTACTACGCCAGAATATTTCCGGGTTATCTTATGGTCAGCGGAATTTAAATTTAAACTATTAAGATGACTGTTTTATAGTGTTACAGGTGACGTATTTCTTCAAGGTTAAAAATTGACATGCGGATGGCAGAATTTGCCGGGTAAAAATCGAGTTAATATTTTGTATCAGGTCTGCTGTTTTTAAAATAAAGATACCGGGCGGAAAACTCCGCCGCGACTTTTATTATATAGCCTGTTGGATTTGGCTTATCGCCAACTGTAAAATTTTATTAACGTACAGGCAGGCTGCTGCTTTGCTGATGACGGCATCGGGTTTTATCCCTGGAAGCAGTCGATCGCAGGCAGCACCACGCTGGCGGAGTGGTGCTGCCTGCGATCGACTGCATGACCATGGTTAAGCGACAGTCTTACTGAAGGGTAAAAGCTAAGGTCGGGATACAGCCTTATCAGCCGGGTCCTTTTTGTTTTATATCCTTATGGTTGATGCTTTTTTCAAAATTCCTGCAAATACCTTAGCGCGGCTCAAGCTTTTCACCTTGCACCGGAAACGGTTTTTTTATGGATTAACTCGCTATCATCATAATTAAAAAGGAGTTTTTATTTTCTTTTTTTCTGTTTTTAACGGCATTCTTGTTTTTTAACTATTTTATTAATCACTTATATGAATATCTGCGTGTTCAACAGCAAAAAATAAGCAGATTTACTAAAGCTTACGAAAGGCAGGCCGATAAAGCACGGGTATAACAGAAACGATGTTTGCACCTTTAATCTTCTGAGAGCGTGGAAAAGATGTTTAAAAACTTTTCGGTCAGTACGAAATTTATAGCGGCTTTTGGCGTCGTGGCAGCCTTATTACTGCTGCTGTGCGGCACTTTTTACGTTAACTTTTCGCGCATTGTAAACTCCAATAACTGGAACGTGCATACCTGGCGTGTCATCGATGAAAGCCGATCGCTGACCCAAAGCCTGGTGAATATGGAAACCGGGCTGCGCGGCTATGCAGTAAACGGTAAAGAAGAGATGCTGGCGCCGTGGCAGGAAGGTCAGAAAGCCTTTTCTCAGCACGTGCAGAAGGCGCGCTCTTTGACGTCGGATAATGAAAGACAGCAGGATAGGCTGAGCAAACTGACCGCGCAGGAACAGGCGTGGGAAGCCTCTTTTGTTACGCCGCTGATGAAAAATCGCCAGGCGCTGAACACCGGCGCGCTCTCTTATGAAACGTTTCTGGCGGCTTTTAATGCCAACACGGGCAAAGCGCAGATGGACGGAATGCGGAAGATCATCGATGAACTTGCTGCCGAAGAGAAGGGCTTACTGGCGGAAAGGCAACTCACCGTTGATGCTACCGAAGCGCAAACCAAGCTGACCCTGATCGTTGGCGCGCTTGCCGGGCTGGCTATCGCCTCTCTGCTGGGCTATTTGCTGTCGCGTGCGATTACCGTCCCTCTGCGCCAGGCTGTTAAAGCGGCGCGCTCTATCGCGGATGGCGATTTAACATCGGTACTGATCCCGCAGTCAAAAGATGAAACCGGCGTGCTGATTGCTACTTTTGCAGAGATGCAGGAGCAGCTAAGAAAAGTCGTTTCGGAGATCCAGAACGCCGCCGCTTCTATCGATAGCGCCGCAAAAGAGGTTTCTATGGGCAATACCGATCTGTCCAGCCGAACTGAACAGCAGGCCGCGTCGCTTGAAGAAACGTCAGCCAGTATGGAACAGCTGACCGCCACAGTGCGCCAGAACTCTTCTAACGCACAACATGCCAGCAGCCTCGCTTCTGACGCGTCACGCGTGGCGGAGCATGGTGGCGCAGTGGTAGGAAAAGTCGTGTCCACCATGTCCGCTATTCATGACAGCTCGAACAGCGTGGCTGAAATCATCAGCACGATAGAAAGCATCGCGTTCCAGACGAACATTCTGGCGCTTAATGCCGCGGTGGAAGCTGCTCGCGCTGGTGAACAGGGCCGGGGCTTTGCCGTCGTGGCTTCGGAAGTCAGGGCGCTGGCCCAGCGAAGCGCGGTAGCCGCTAAAGAAATTAAAACGCTGATCGAAACATCAAGCCTGCGTATTACAGAAGGTAGCCAGCTGGTGGCCAATGCCGGAAAAACTATGGATGACATCGTTGCTTCCATCGGCAATGTTTCCGGCATTATGTCGGAGATTTTTTCAGCGTCGGGCGAGCAGGTCAACGGTATTGAGCACGTAAGCATTGCGGTCAGCCAGATGGACGAAGTGACCCAGCAGAACGCCGCGCTGGTGCAGGAAGCCGCCGCTGCGGCCGCTTCGCTGGAAGATCAGGCTGCGCAGCTGACTCGTGCTATTGCCGTATTTAAAGTTGCCTGATGCCATATGGCCAGGCGGTAAAAAAGAGATTGGCCATAAAAAAAGCCTGAACGTGAGTTCAGGCTTTTTCTTTGAATATGGCGATGAGGAAGGGATTGACTCGCTTTGCTCGCCCTGCGGGCAGTTCGGCCGCAGGACGTCCGATCTGTCCAACCGGCTGAAGCCGGTTGTCGAACCCGGTCAAGGGTTCTCACCCTTCC
>NZ_JARUWZ010000038.1:0-39413 GCF_030433775.1 Erwinia sp. PsM31 | reverse complement strand
GTTGGCCTGCCAGCTGATCTGAATCGGGAAGGCCGCAGTTGGCCTTCCAGCCGGTGTGAAATGAAAGGGCCGCAACTCGCGGCCCGCATTCGTCAGATACCGTACTCTTTGCGGTAGGCCCGGACGGCGGCCAGATGATCGGCCAGCTCCGGTTTCTCTTCCAGGTAGCTAATCAGATCGTTCAGCGTGATGATGGCAATAACCTTGCAGCCGTAATCGCGCTCCACTTCCTGAATAGCCGACGCCTGTCCGCGGCCTCGCTCCTGACGATCCAGCGAAATCAGCACGCCGGCCAGGGTCGCCTTATTCGCCGAGATAATCTCCATCGATTCGCGAATAGCGGTACCGGCGGTAATAACGTCATCTACCAGCATAATACGGCCCTGTAATGGGCTGCCGACCAGCGTTCCGCCTTCGCCGTGGTCCTTCGCTTCCTTACGGTTGAAGCAGTAAGGCACATCGCGGTCGTGGTGATCGGCCAGCGCAACGGCGGTGGTAGTAGCGATAGGAATGCCTTTATAGGCCGGGCCGAACACCAGATCGAAATCGATAGCGGAATCCACCAGCGCCTGCGCATAGAAACGGCCTAACAGCGCCAGGTCACGGCCCGTGTTAAACAAGCCCGCGTTAAAGAAATAGGGGCTTTTACGTCCGGATTTCAGCGTGAACTCTCCAAATTTCAGGACCTGCTTATTAATAGCAAATTCGATAAATTGGCGCTGCCAGGCTTTCATGTCTCGCTCCTCAATCATTAAAAAAGGCGACTCTCTGGTCGCCTGGGGAAATCAGTCTTGTAGCGCCGCTTTCTGCGCCTGAATCAGCGTATCAATACCGCCGCGAGCCAGCGACAGCAGCGTCAACAGCTCGTCATGGCTGAACGGCTCGCCTTCTGCCGTGCCCTGCACTTCAATCATGCGACCATCTTCGGTCATGACTACGTTCATGTCGGTTTCCGCAGCGGAATCTTCGACATATTCCAGATCGCATAACGCTTCGCCGTTGACGATGCCGACAGACACGGCGGCGACCATCCCCTTCATTGGGTTGGCTTTCAGCTTGCCGATAGCGACCAGATGATTAAGCGCATCTGCCAGCGCTACGCAGGCGCCGGTAATAGAAGCGGTACGCGTGCCGCCATCCGCCTGCAGGACGTCGCAGTCCAGCGTGATGGTGAATTCGCCCAGCGCTTTCAGATCCAGCGCTGCTCGCAGGGAACGGGCAATCAGACGCTGAATTTCCAGCGTGCGGCCGCCCTGCTTGCCTTTGGCCGCTTCGCGAGCGTTACGGCTATGGGTAGCGCGTGGCAGCATGCCATATTCTGCGGTTACCCAGCCCTGGCCCTGTCCTTTCAGAAAGCGCGGCACGCCTTCCTCAATGGTGGCGGTGCAAAGGACTTTGGTTTCACCGAATTCAACCAGAACGGAGCCTTCCGCATGTTTGGTGTAGTGGCGAGTCAGGGTGACGGGACGCACCTGATGGGCATTACGGCCTGCTGGACGCATGGTTTTTCTCCGGCTTGAAAATCGTGATTGGCTGCGCATTATACGGATTTCACAGCCGAATGCCTATGACAGCCTGCTGGTAACGCGGTTTCTGTGCAGCTGGCGCGATAGTAAGCGCCGCCTCAATCCCATTGATTTGTCAGAGTTTGACCAGATGCCTGTTAAGGCAAGGCCGGCACCGCTATAATCACCTGAACTTATTCTGAAAACGGGTACGCATAATGATCCGCAGTATGACCGCCTACGCCCGGCGTGAAACCAAAGGCGAATGGGGCAGCGCAGCCTGGGAGCTTCGTTCCGTAAACCAGCGCTATTTAGAAACCTATATCCGTCTGCCCGAGCAGTTTCGCGGCCTGGAGCCGGTGATCCGCGAACGTATTCGCAACCGACTGACCCGGGGTAAAATCGAGTGTAATCTGCGTTTTGACGCAGACGCGCGCGCGCAGAGCTCTCTGGTGCTGAATGAAAAACTGGCTATCCAGCTGGTTAAAGCCGCCAACTGGGTCAAAATGCAGAGCGACGAGGGCGAAATCAATCCGGTCGATATTTTGCGCTGGCCTGGCGTCATGTCAGCAGAAGAGCAGGATTTGGATGCTATTTCCGCAGAGTTGTTAAGCGCGCTGGACAGCGCTCTGGACGACTTTATCGCCGCCCGTGAAACGGAAGGCGCCGCGTTAAAATCATTGATTGAACAACGGCTGGAAGGCGTCAGTACTGAAGTGACTAAAGTACGTGCGCAGATGCCGGACGTGTTGAAATGGCAGCGCGAACGTCTGGTTACCAAACTGGAAGAGGCTCAGGTTCAGCTGGACAGTAATCGGGTTGAGCAGGAACTGATTATGCTGGCGCAGCGCGTGGACGTGGCGGAAGAGTTGGATCGTCTGGAAGCGCATGTTAAAGAAACCTATAACATCCTGAAAAAGAAAGAAGCGGTGGGCCGCCGCCTCGACTTTATGATGCAGGAATTTAACCGCGAATCGAATACGCTGGCGTCTAAATCAATCAATGCAGAGGTTACCACTTCGGCTATTGAGCTGAAGGTGCTGATTGAGCAGATGCGTGAACAGATTCAGAATATTGAGTAAAGTTGCATACAGTCGCACTCAGTAGCAGAAAACCAATAAAGCCCGCTAATTGCGGGCTTTATTATTTTCATGCTGTTGCATAACATCGCGCATTTTCTTTGTACCCAAAGTACTTTCCTCGCTCCAGCTTGGGTACAAAGCACTATTCAATGTTAATGCAACACTATGGCAAAGCTGAAAGATATTCAGATGCAGGCATGGATTAAGGCAGGAGAACGGCTTGAGGGGCGCCCCATGGAGATCATAGCCGTTCACCACAGAAGTAGTGGTTTCAGTGATGTTCTGGTCACCATTTTTCCGCCAACGGATAAAGGAAAGATTAACTGATGGTTAAAAAGCAAAGGTATGTTAAAAGATAAACATGGCATTCCTGAACCTGACAGTGATGGTCATTTTTATGTGACATTCTGGTTATTTGGTGAGGGTTATAAAGAAGAAGGTAAAAATGACAGGCTTTGCTTTAATGATATGAACCCGCCTGTAAATTGTATTGAAAAGGACAGGGTATTTTCAATCAGTCCCAGCAGGAACAGAGGCACTATATTTACATTAAATGATGGCGAATATCGGATGAAAAAAGAGGGTGAAATAATCAAACTTAAAAAAGAGTAAGTCCGTCCTCGCAGGTTGAGACAGTACTAAAATCATCGTTTTTTCCAGGGCTTACACCAGCCATACGGAACGTACCTTAAGATGTTTTCATCTGGTGCCACCCAATGCAGAAAAAGACGCTAAAATCGGGCCATATTCCTAATTTTTGTCTGCCGAGCATCTAATATTATACAGGCCGCGTCAGCGGCGTATAATTTGGCTTTATCTGAACGTACTCATGGATTATTGCACGCAAGGAGGCGAAAACATGCCAGCCCTGGAGTTCCCCTGTACCTTTTTCAAGTCTCGGAAACGCATGGACGACTACAACGCCGACGATATGCGCTGTGGTGACCTTTCCGAAGCAGAGCTGAAATCCCAATACCGTCTGAATTATATTTCCGATCGGGTCGATCCTTATACGTTAACCCGACGTTCCTCACTGGATCGCCCTCAGTCCATGTTCTGCTGCAATCTGCGCGGAGCCGGTGAGAAAATTACTCGCCAGCAGTGCGCCATTATCCTGTTTGGGGAGCTCCGATCGCTATCACGCACATTTTCCCTTTATGGCCCATACAGCCATCTGATTGAAAAGATGATCGACCATATGCAGAACGAAAAGGGTGCCACTTTCCGGGATGCAGCGCTGAACAGGGCATTGAAAGAACAGATAATTAGAGATGTTTCCGAGGAAAAAAGCACACGCATTTTGTTATCAAAAGCATTTAGCACAGGTATAGACTGGGAAAGAAAAAATTTTCCAGTTGAAAACAAGGACAGACTAAGAGATGCAATACTAAGTAGTAAGTTACCAAAGTTCGACAGATTCCAGGATAATTACAATGGTATGGGCATTACCGTTCATGATACCTGGGCTACACATATCACTATAAAATCACTGCATATTGATAATGATCGCTACCGGACAGTGGTACATTACAAGGTACAGGACCATTTTGGTTTGAATAGCGATGATATTTTGAAAACAAAATTTAGTCAGTTCCATTTTTTCCGTATCTGGTTCGTGCTCCAGCGATACAACCAGTTTGGCTTCAGGCCATTCATGACCAATATGGAAGCTACTGTAGAGATTACAGGTGAGCGCAATGAAATCTAAAATTAAAAAAGCGTTTTGTGCGTCATTACTTATTAGTTGCACCCTGCTGGTTTACCTCCTCTTGTTGTCGTTACGTCCTGTGAAGATCATAGCTGTTCACCAAAGACATAACTATAGCGATGTTTTAGTAAAGAATTTCCCTCTAACTGAACAAGGGAAAATTAATTGGTGGTTGAAAAACAAGGAAATCCTCAAGAACAGGTATAACATCCCAAGGCCGGCCCGGGATGGTTTTTTCACCGTCATTTTTTGGGATTTTGGTGATGGATATAAAGAAACCGATGGGTATGACCGACTCTGTTTTAATGATATGAAACCGCCAGTAAATTGTATTGATAAAGATTCGCTCATTATGGTTAACAATAGCAGGAATACCGGCCTTTATTTCATTGTAGATAGCGGAACATATCGTATAAACGACAGTGGTAAGATGGTAAAAAACAAATCAGATTAGAACGGCTCCGCTCGCGTAGAGATAACAATAAAATCTTCCGCTCCCCCCGTATTGTCCCCAACCATGCGAAGAAAACATGAGTGAGCCCGATCGCTATCCCGCAAATTTGCTCTTTATGAGCCGTACAGCCAACTGGTTGGTAAGATGATTGACCCAATGCATAAACAGTTATTGTCTGCCGTACACTTTTATCACTGGTGAGTGCATGAACCCTGTGCCTGACGCATATCACCAAAGATGAATAGTTTTACAGGCGGCACCAGGCTAAAATCCCCCTTCTTTTCCTGCGGATAATTTTAAGGTTTTTATGCAAACTCTTCCTCCCTGCCCTGAATGCCACTCCGAATACAGCTGGCAGGATGGCGACCTGTTTAACTGTCCCGAATGCGGCCACGTCTGGTCTGGCAACATAGAAGCCACAGAGGCGCTGGTAGTTAAAGATGCCAACGGCAATCTGCTGGCTGACGGCGACAGCGTGACGGTTATCAAAGACCTCAAGGTCAAAGGCAGCTCAACGCCTCTTAAGATCGGCACCAGGGTAAAAAGCATTCGCCTGGTGGAAGGCGATCATAATATCGACTGTAAAATTGACGGCTTTGGCCCGATGAAGCTGAAATCAGAATTCGTAAAGAAAAACTGATCCGGTTTTAACCTGCGGCAACGATCGGCGTACAGGCTGCCCAGTCTTCAGCTAAAGGCCGCAGCTTGTTCTGCCGTGATAAGCGCCTGCTTTTCTAACTGCATGGCGATTGAACGCGGCGAACGCTCACACAGGCCAGCCAGCTCGCTGACGGAATGGCCCTGCCGGAAAAGCGCTATCAATTCCTGTTTTTGCTCTTCAGACCAGGGAAGATAAGCATTGCCAGGCCGCCCTTCCGCTCGATTCTTTTCCCGACGCTCTTCTGGCGTCAGCTTCACTTTTTCTTGCCGTTTTACAGCACTGAAATTCACACCGCTGAACTCTTCAGCCAGAGCAAACAACAGCCTTATAGCATCGGGTGTATGCACAACAGAAGCTGGCGGCAACAGCTCGCCTGTTTCCGGATGGATCCCTTTTGCCAACAGTCGGAAAATTTCACCTGCCATCATTTTTCTCGTCCTTGTGGTAGCCTGCCCGACTTCAGGATCCAGCCGTGCAGTTTTTTAATCATGCTATGTCAGGTAGCTAAGCCTATTGCTGAATAGCGGATTCAAAAAAACTTAAACAAAATAAAACGTTGTCCTGGAGACGCGCACGGTTACTTTATTTTCAGATTAGGTAAACTCATTTACTTAACGGCTTTTAGAAAAATTCACTCGTCAACCTGTCTGGGATCCTGCAGGCTTGCCGCCGATTGCTCAGGAGCGGGTTATGCTACTTACTGTTTTTTATCTGATTGGGATCACCGCAGAGGCCATGACCGGCGCGCTGGCGGCTGGCCGCCGTAAAATGGATATGTTTGGCGTAATTATTATCGCTTCCGTTACCGCCATTGGCGGCGGATCCGTGCGCGATATGCTGCTTGGGCACTACCCGCTTGGCTGGGTAAAACACCCCGAATACATCATCATTGTGGCGATGGCTGCCGTTATTACCACCCAGCTGGCGCCGCTGATGCCGCATTTGCGCAAGGTCTTCCTGGTGCTGGACGCGCTGGGCCTGGCCGTTTTCTCTATCATCGGCACCAAAGTGGCGCTGGATATGGGCCATGCCTCGATTATTGCGGCTATTAGTGCGGTGATTACCGGCGTCTTCGGCGGCGTGCTGCGCGATATGTTCTGCAACCGTATCCCGCTGGTTTTCCAGAAGGAGCTTTATGCCGGTATCGCTTTTGCTTCCGGCTGGCTCTATATCCTGCTGTTGAAAACGCCGGTATCCGACGAATTGGCCATCATCATCACGCTGCTGTTTGGCTTTCTGGCGCGCCTGCTGGCGTTGCGCTTCCGGCTGGGGCTGCCGGTATTTAACTATCCTCATGCCGATCACTAAAAGGTTCATCGCCTTGCCTCGTCTGCATAAGCAATCAGCTGCTGCACCTGAGGGTGATGCAGAAAACGCACGATTTGCCCGGCCAGCGTTTTACCTATGCCTGGTAGCTGCTGCCATGCCTCTTCCCGTCGGGCCAGTAGCGTTGACCAGTCGTTATCTTCAATAGCGTTCAGGGCACCTTCCGGTACAGGAACGCCCAGGGCTTTTACCCAGCGCCTGAAGGGCTGCCGTCGGCTTAGCGAGAATTGGTGGTAAAGCCAGTCTGCGCGGGCGGGCGTGAGGTCAGCAATTTTCCGCAGATCTTCCTGAGTCAGCGCAAGCCAGGAAAAGAGATGGGTCAGCTGCCCGGCCTGCATCAGGCGCTGCCAGCTGCTGCGGCTGACGCCGGTCATCGCCAGCGCCTGTGTGCCGCTTGCCCAGACAAGGCGGGCCAGAAACTGCTCGCGACAGGCAGGCGTATAGTCAAAACAGCTCAGAGCATGAAAAGCATCAGCATCCGGTACGGGAGGCCTGTCCCGTTTTTGTACCCGCCAGATGACCTCGTCAAGCCTGGGGATGCCCTGACCCGCCAGGCTAATGGCGACCCTGTCGCCCGGCACGATATCCAGCGCCTGCCAGCGTTTAAGCGAGCCAATATTGACCCGGCTGACTTTTTTATCATCCAGCTGTACGGGTAACAGATTTAGTACCGCGCCTGTTTTTCCCGTCCGCCCGATAGGAAAATCGACTGAGCGAACCTCTGCGCTCACTTTCAGCGGCGTATATTTCCAGGCTGCTGACCAGGTATTATCGCCGGGTAGCCAGTAAGCGCCCTTTACTGGCGTACCGTGGATCACCACGCCATCCGTAACAAAGGGCAGAGGCTGATGAAACCAACGTTCGCGCCAGTCGGCGACTTCATCAGCGTTGGCAACAGGCTTGCTCCAGGCTTCCATAATGCTGAAGCCCGCCTTGCTTAACTGCTGTAAGCGTTGCGGCATTTTTTCCGGGCCGTCCGGCCACGCCCAGATAAACATGCCCAGCTGTGCCAATAGCGGCGAGCTCTCATTACGCCGCATTGCGCCAGCCACGACGGCGCGGGCATTAACGCCGCCCTGGCTGGCCTGCTGGTGATCGGTCATCTTCAGATAAAGTTCGCCCTGCAAAACCAGGGGATCGTCATCCAGCGTTATCTGCTGCGGAATAGCGGGTATATGGCGTGCTTTTTCCGTCCAGTCTTCTCCTCGCAGCCCGTCGCCGCGACTGATTACCCGCACAAGTTTTCCATGCCGGTACCAGAGCGTCACGGCAATGCCGTCCAGTTTTGGCTGCACCCACAGCGGTTGCTTTCCCACCATCCAGCGCACCACCGCCCGCCTGTCCGGCAGCTTTTTGACGCCAACATGCGCTACCGGATGCCGTACCTTGCCGCTTTTCGCCAGCGCCGGCGAACGAGACTCGCTTTCGGGCCGGAAGCAGCGCTGCCAGTCGTGATACGTTTTCTCTAAGGCATCATAGCGTTCATCCTCTACCAGGCTGATGCCCTGCTCATAGTAGGCCCGATCCCAGTCGCTCAGCTGTTTTTCCAGCGCCGCCATCTCCAGTTCTGCCCGGGCGGGCGACCAGACGGGGCAAAAAGCCTGTGCAATGGCGCACCCTCCCAGCCCGAACATTATTACTATGCTTCGCATCTCCACACTCCCTTGTTGCTCTGCTTCGCTTATTAAATCGGCAAAATCAGAACACGGCGATAGCGTAAGTTCGCTTATGGAAAACGTATCGAAAAGTTTTTTCCCTAGCATGAAACCTGTCATCAGTACCGCGAGCCATCTTCCAGTTTTAGAGAAAAAACGCGGCAGAACAGCCGAAACGCTGCATCCTGGCCTTCACCCGTGTATACTGTGCAGGAAGTAAACTCCGACTGGCATAGCAAGAAATCATCATGGCTCAAGGCACACTTTTTATTGTTTCAGCACCAAGCGGCGCGGGTAAATCCAGCCTGATTAACGCGCTGCTAAAGACGCAACCGCTGTATGACACTCAGGTGTCCATCTCCCATACCACCAGGGGCGTGCGTCCGGGTGAAAATCACGGCGAACACTATTATTTTGTAAACCATGACGAATTTCGTCGTATGATCGAAGAAGATGCCTTTCTGGAGCACGCCGAAGTCTTCGGCAACTATTACGGCACGTCACGCAGGGCGATTGAGCAGGTGCTCTCAACCGGCGTGGATGTCTTTTTAGATATTGACTGGCAGGGCGCGCAGCAAATCCGTCAGAAAATGCCGCAGGCACGCAGCATTTTTGTTTTACCGCCGTCAAAAGACGAGCTGGATCGCCGCCTGCGCGGTCGCGGTCAGGACAGCGAAGAGGTCATTGCCCGGCGTATGGCGCAGGCCGTCGCGGAAATGAGCCACTATGCGGAGTACGACTACCTTATTGTGAATGATGATTTCGATCTGGCGCTGTCCGATCTGAAAACCATTATTCGCGCCGAGCGTCTGCGAATGGGCCGTCAAAAATCCCGTCATGATGCTTTAATCAGCAAACTGTTGGCAGACTGAGGACAACTCAGTATGATGCCCAGTCATTTCGTCAACCGTGGAGTATCACACTTATGGCACGCGTAACCGTACAGGACGCAGTAGAAAAAATTGGTAACCGTTTTGACCTGGTTCTGGTCGCCGCTCGTCGCGCTCGCCAGATGCAGGTTGGCGGTAAAGATCCGCTGGTTCCGGAAGAAAACGACAAGTCTACCGTTATCGCGCTGCGCGAGATCGAAGAAGGTCTGATCACCAACCAGATTCTGGATGTCCGTGATCGTCAGGAACAGCAGGAGCAGGAAGCCGCAGAACTGCAGGCTGTTACCGCTATCGCTGAAGGTCGTCGTTAATCATCAGCCGGAAGGCTCGCCCTTGTATCTGTTTGAAAGTCTCAATCAACTGATTGAAAAATACTTGCCTGAGGACCAGATAAAGCGCCTCAAGCAAGCTTACCTTGTCGCACGTGATGCTCACGAGGGACAGACTCGCTCCAGCGGTGAGCCTTACATTACCCATCCGGTTGCTGTCGCCTGTATTCTGGCGGAGATGAAGCTCGACCATGAAACGCTCATGGCCGCGCTTCTGCATGATGTCATCGAGGATACTCCCGCCACCTATCAGGATATGGAACAGCTGTTCGGTAAAAACGTGGCTGAACTGGTGGAAGGGGTTTCCAAGCTAGACAAGCTGAAATTCCGCGATAAGAAAGAGGCGCAGGCCGAAAACTTTCGCAAAATGATCATGGCGATGGTGCAGGATATCCGCGTCATTCTGATCAAGCTGGCTGACCGCACGCACAACATGCGCACGCTGGGATCGCTGCGTCCGGATAAGCGTCGTCGTATCGCGCTGGAAACGCTGGAGATCTACAGTCCGCTGGCGCATCGCCTGGGTATTCATCACCTGAAAACCGAGCTGGAAGAGCTGGGTTTCGAGGCGCTCTATCCCAACCGCTACCGCGTTATCAAAGAGGTAGTGAAAGCGGCGCGCGGCAACCGCAAAGAGATGATCCAGAAAATCCTTGCGGAAATTGACGGTCGTCTGCAGGAAGCCGGCATTCCGTGTCGCGTCAGCGGCAGGGAAAAACACCTCTATTCCATCTACTGCAAAATGCACCTGAAAGAGCAGCGCTTCCATTCCATTATGGATATCTATGCCTTCAGGGTCATCGTTCACGACGTGGACACCTGTTACCGGGTGCTGGGCCAGATGCACAGCCTCTATAAGCCTCGTCCGGGCCGGGTGAAAGACTACATCGCTATCCCCAAGGCCAACGGCTATCAGTCGCTGCACACTTCGATGATCGGCCCGCATGGCGTACCGGTTGAAGTGCAGATCCGTACGGAAGATATGGATCAGATGGCAGAGATGGGCGTCGCGGCGCACTGGGCCTATAAAGAGCAGGGCGAAAGCAGTACCACCGCGCAAATCCGCGCCCAGCGTTGGTTGCAAAGCCTGCTGGAGCTGCAGCAGAGCGCGGGCAGCTCCTTTGAATTTATCGAAAGCGTAAAATCGGATCTTTTCCCGGACGAGATTTACGTTTTCACGCCGGAAGGCCGCATCGTCGAACTGCCTGCGGGCGCGACGCCGGTTGACTTCGCCTATGCGGTGCACACCGATATCGGTCATGCCTGCGTGGGCGCGCGTGTCGATCGCCAGCCCTACCCGCTTTCCCAGCCGCTGACCAGCGGTCAGACCGTTGAAATCATTACGGCACCGGGCGCACGGCCTAACGCCGCCTGGCTGAACTTCGTGGTCAGCTCCAAAGCGCGCGCCAAAATCCGTCAGCTATTGAAAAACCTCAAGCGCGACGACTCGGTCAGCCTTGGCCGTCGTCTGCTGAATCATGCGCTGGGCGGCAGCCGCAAGCTGGCCGAGATTTCGCCGGAGAGCATTCAGCACGAGCTGGAACGCATGAAGCTGGCGACGCTGGACGATCTGCTGGCAGAGATTGGCCTGGGCAACGCCATGAGCGTGGTCGTGGCGAAAAACCTGCAGCAGAGCGACCAGCCTGCACCGGTGGTTTCCAGTACGCCATCGCGCGGCAAGCTGCCAATCAAAGGCGCCGACGGCGTGCTGATCACCTTTGCCAAGTGCTGCCGCCCTATTCCCGGCGATCCTATCGTGGCGCATGTCAGCCCCGGCAAAGGCCTGGTAGTGCACCACGAATCCTGCCGTAATATTCGCGGCTACCAGAAAGAGCCAGAGAAGTTTATGGCGGTAGAGTGGGATAAGGTTACCGAGCAGGAGTTCGTGGCGGAGATCAAGGTGGATATGTTTAACCACCAGGGCGCGCTGGCAAACCTGACGGCGGCCATCAACACCGCCGGATCGAATATCCAGAGCCTGAACACGGAAGAGAAAGATGGCCGGGTTTACAGCGCCTTTATCCGTCTGACGGCACGCGATCGCGTTCATCTGGCGAATATTATGCGCAAAATCCGCGTAATGCCTGACGTGATCAAAGTTCACCGCAACCGAAACTAGCGCATGAATGCTCAACGTTTTGCCCGTATCCGTGAAATGCTGGCTGCCCGCCAGCACGATTTAACCGTCTGCATGGAGCTGGTGCACAAACCGCATAACGTCTCTGCGGTGATCCGCACGGCGGATGCGGTTGGCGTGCATGAAGTCCATGCGGTCTGGCCGGGCAGCCGGATGCGTACCATGGCCTCTGCCGCCGCCGGAAGCAACAGCTGGGTGCAGGTAAAAACGCATCCCACTATTGCCGATGCGGTCACGCATCTTAAAGGCCAGGGAATGCAGATCCTGGCTACGCATCTTTCTGATAAAGCAGTAGATTTCCGCGAAATCGATTACACCCGCCCGACCTGCGTGTTGATGGGTCAGGAAAAAACCGGCATCACCCAACAGGCGCTTGAACTGGCTGACCAGGAGATCGTTATTCCGATGGTCGGCATGGTGCAGTCGCTGAACGTTTCCGTGGCTTCGGCGCTGATCCTCTATGAAGCGCAGCGCCAGCGCCAGAATGCAGGCATGTATCAGCGTCAGGAGAGCCTGCTTTCCTATAGCGAACAGCAGCGCCTGTTGTTTGAAGGCGGCTATCCCGTTCTGGCCAGGGTCGCCAAACATAAAGGCTTACCTTATCCGCAAATTAGCGAGACGGGCGAGGTGATTGCCGATCCCGACTGGTGGGCCACCATGCAGGCATCGGTACGTAAAAAATGACGGGCCGCCTGATGGACGCCATCCCGCTCAGCACGCTTGCCGGCGTTGGTGCCAGCCAGGCTGGCAAACTGGCGAAGCTCGGGCTGACCACCGTGCAGGATCTGCTGCTGCATCTGCCGCTTCGTTACGAAGACCGCACCCAGCTTTACGCTATTAACGACCTCCTGCCTAACATCTACGCCACGGTAGAGGGCGAAGTGCTGCAAAGCGATATCTCCTTTGGCCGCCGCCGCATGCTGACCTGTCAAATCAGCGACGGCACCGGCATCCTGACGCTGCGCTTTTTCAACTTTAACGCCGGCATGAAAAACAGCCTGGCGCCCGGCCGGCGCGTAACCGCCTATGGCGAAGTAAAGCGCGGCCAGCGCGGGGCCGAAATCATCCATCCTGAGTATCGCGTTCAGGGCGATAACAGCGTGGTGGAGCTACAGGAAACGCTGACGCCGGTCTACTCCACGACCGAAGGGATCCGCCAGGCGACGCTGCGCAACTTGACCGATCAGGCGCTGAAGTTGCTGGATACCTGTCCTGTCGCCGAACTTCTGCCGCAGGAGCTGAGCCAGGGCATGATCAGCCTGCCGGATGCGCTGCGGATGCTGCACAGGCCGCCGCCCGACATGGCGCTGGTGGATCTGGAAAACGGCAGGCATCCCGCCCAGCGACGCCTGATTATGGAAGAGCTGCTGGCGCACAATCTCAGTATGCTGGCCGTGCGCGCCGGCGCGCAGCGCTATCGTGCTTTAGCTATGCCGGCTCGCCATGCGCTGAGCGACAGGCTGCTGGCTGCCTTGCCGTTTAAGCCGACTAACGCCCAGGCGCGCGTCGTGCAGGAAATAGAGCAGGATCTGGCACAAAGCTATCCCATGATGCGCCTGGTGCAGGGTGACGTAGGATCGGGCAAAACGCTGGTGGCCGCGCTGACTGCCCTGAACATTATCGCCTGGGGCAAACAGGTGGCGCTGATGGCGCCAACCGAGCTGCTGGCCGAACAGCACGCCAATAACTTCCGCCAGTGGTTTGCACCGTTGGGGATTGAAGTTGGCTGGCTGGCTGGCAAGCAGAAAGGCAAGGCGCGCCTGGCGCAGCAGGATGCCATCGCCAGCGGCCAGGTATCGATGATTGTCGGCACCCACGCCATTTTCCAGGAACAGGTGCAGTTTAACGGCCTGGCGCTGGTGATTATTGACGAGCAGCACCGCTTTGGCGTCCACCAGCGGCTGGCGCTGTGGGAGAAAGGCCAGGAGCAGGGTTTTCATCCTCATCAGCTGATTATGACCGCGACGCCGATCCCGCGTACGCTGGCGATGACCGCCTATGCGGATCTGGAAACCTCCACCATTGACGAGCTGCCGCCGGGCCGTACGCCGGTCACTACCGTCGCCATTCCCGATACGCGGCGCGCCGATATTATTACCCGCGTGCAGAACGCCTGTAGCGGCGAAGGTCGCCAGGCCTACTGGGTCTGTACGCTGATTGAAGAGTCGGAACAGCTGGAAGCCCAGGCCGCCGAAGCCACCTGGGAAGAGCTGAAGCTGGCGCTGCCAGAGCTGCACGTCGGGCTGGTGCATGGCAGGATGAAACCCACCGAGAAGCAGGCGGTGATGCAGGCGTTTAAACAGGGCGAGATTGACCTGCTGGTCGCTACTACGGTCATCGAAGTTGGCGTGGATGTGCCTAATGCCAGCCTGATGATCATTGAAAACCCGGAAAGGCTGGGCCTGGCGCAGCTGCATCAGCTGCGGGGCCGCGTCGGTCGCGGCTCGGTTGCCTCCCACTGCGTGCTGCTTTATAAAGCGCCGCTGAGCAAAACCGCGCAGAAACGCTTGCAGGTTCTGCGCGACAGCAACGACGGCTTTGTGATTGCGCAATGCGATCTGGAAATCCGCGGTCCTGGCGAACTGCTGGGCACGCGCCAGACGGGCAACGCCGAATTTAAGGTAGCCGATCTGGTACGCGATGGCGCGATGATCCCGGAAGTGCAGCGCGTCGCCCGCCATATTCATCAGCACTATCCTGAACAGGCGCAGGCGCTGATTGAACGCTGGATGCCGGAAACCGAGCGCTATACCAACGCCTGACCCCCGGCAGCCTGCTGTCTTTTCTCCTGCTCTGCGGCTACCGGCCGCTAAAGGCAGCGATCGCGGCGACCGCCTCGTTAACGGGCTGCTCGCCGCTGGTTAACTCAATAATCACCCTTTTCACCTCTGGCTGCTCAATCAGCGAATGCAGCACAGCGGCCACATCATCGCGCGGGATGGTGCCGTAAGGGATGGCCAACCCGGCGTTGACTTTTCCCGTGCCCGCTTCGTTAACCAGCGTGCCGGGCCGCAGGATCACCCAGTCCAGTGAGGTGGCGGAAAGCATCACGTCGGCCTGCTTTTTTACCTGCATATAGTGCTCAAAGCCCGGCGAAGGCGCCTTGCCCCTTCCGGCATCCGGAAAAGCGGAAACCAGCAGAAAACGCTGAATACCGGCCAGCCTGGCGGCCTCGGCAGCGAAGCGCGCGCCACGGCCGTCAATGCCGTCGGTGAAATCTACGCCAGCGCCTGCTGCGCCTGCGGAGAACACCACGGCATCGCAGCCCTGCATCGCCGCCGCCAGCCTTTCGCTACTGGTGTTCATCAGGTCGATATTGACCGGTTTTACACCATCGGCTTCCAGCGCCTCTTTTTGACTGTCCCGGCGATGCAGCCCCGTTACCTGATGGCCCGCATTGACCAGCCGTTTTCTGAGACGTCGCCCCACGCCGCCCGTTGCGCCAATAATAAATACGTTCATTGTATGCTTCCTTTTTTCTGGCCCGCAGGCGCGATGATTAAGCTTAGTGAATTGTGGTTCGCTTTGCCGTCCGGCGTTTAGCCGATGCTGTTGGCAATCGTTTGCTTTTGCCGTGGAGAAGCTTAAAATCGCCACTTTGTTCGCCACGGAACCCCTGAGCATGTCCGCTAATCTTTCTGAAGCCAGCCGCAGCGCAGCGCCCGCTGCAAAAAGTGAATTAATTTACCGCCTTGAAGATCGTCCCCCGCTGCCGCAAACGCTGTTTGCTGCCTGCCAGCATTTGCTGGCGATGTTTGTGGCGGTTATCACGCCCGCACTATTGATCTGCCAGGCTTTGGGCCTACCCGCTCAGGACACGCAGCATATTATCAGCATGTCGCTGTTCGCCTCCGGGGTCGCCTCGGTGCTGCAAATAAAAACCTGGGGGCCGATAGGATCGGGACTGCTGTCGATTCAGGGCACCAGCTTTAACTTTGTGACGCCGCTGATCATGGGCGGCATGGCGCTGAAAAACGGCGGCGCGGATGTGCCGACCATGATGGCCGCCCTGTTCGGCACGCTGATGCTGGCTTCCGTTACCGAAATGGCGCTTTCCCGCGTGCTGCATCTGGCGCGCCGCGTAATTACGCCGCTGGTTTCCGGCATTGTGGTGATGATTATCGGTCTGTCGCTGATCCAGGTCGGCCTGACCTCTATCGGCGGCGGTTTTGCCGCCATGGGCGATCACACCTTTGGTGCGCCAAAGAACCTGCTGCTCGCCGGCGCGGTGCTGCTGGTGATTATTTTGCTGAACCGCCAGCGTAATCCTTATTTGCGCGTGGCTTCTCTGGTGATAGCCATGGCCGTTGGCTATCTGCTGGCCTGGCTGATGGATATGCTCCCCGCCGGAACCGCCGCAACGAACCAGCCGCTGATTGCCGTGCCACAGCCTTTCTATTACGGGCTGGGCATCGACTGGAATTTGCTGATCCCGCTGATGCTGGTATTTATGGTGACCTCGCTGGAAACCATCGGCGATATTACCGCCACTTCCGACGTTTCCGAACAGCCGGTCAGCGGCCCGCTCTATATGAAGCGGCTGAAAGGCGGCGTGCTGGCGAACGGCCTGAACTCGTGCGTCTCGGCGCTGTTTAATACCTTTCCCAACTCCTGTTTTGGACAGAACAACGGCGTGATCCAGCTGACCGGCGTCGCCAGCCGCTACGTTGGCTTCGTGGTGGCGCTGATGCTGATCGTGCTGGGGCTTTTCCCGGCGGTCAGCGGCTTTGTGCAGCATATTCCTGAACCGGTGCTGGGCGGCGCGACCATCGTTATGTTTGGTACGATTGCGGCCTCGGGCGTGCGCATCGTCTCGCGCGAGCCGCTGAATCGTCGGGCGATTATGATTATTGCGCTGTCGCTGGCGGTGGGACTGGGCGTTTCACAACAGCCGCTGATCCTGCAATTCGCACCGGAATGGCTGAAAACGCTGCTCTCTTCCGGCATCGCCGCCGGCGGCATTACCGCTATCATCCTGAATCTGCTTTTCCCGCAGGAGAAATAACGTAAACGGCAGAGGGCAAAGCGCCTTCTGCCGTCTTCCCAGGGTTGAGCTTCGCGCATAAATCAGGCATAACACCCCTTATTGCAAGCGCACAGGGATAGCTCATGAAATTTGTTGGAAAAATTCTTCTTTCGCTGCTGGTTATCCTGCTGGCATTGGTCATTGTGTTGTATCTACTGCTGCAAACTCGCTGGGGAGCCAGCTGGCTCAGCCGCACCGTTAGCCAGCACAGTAGTTATCAGCTGGCAGTCGGCAAGCTGGAGCATAATTTTTCCGCGCCATCGCATCTCATCCTTCATGACGTTTCGTTCGGCCATAAAACCCGACCAGCCACCCTGGTGGCAAAAAGCGTCGACTTAGGGTTAAGCGCCGGGCAGTTTTCACGGCCGCTGCATTTTGCCAGCGTTTTGCTTAACCAGGGTACGCTAAGAATTACCAGCAAAACCAGCCAACTGCCTCTTTCCGCAGCGCGTTTGCAGCTGAGCGAAATGGCGGTTAGCAGCCATCACGACATGCTGCCCCTGGACGCTCAGCACGTAAACGGCGGCGTGATGCCGTGGCAGCCCGAGGCGACAAGCTTTATCGGTAATAATGCCAGCTTCCAGTTCAGCGCCGGATCGCTGACGTTTAAAGACATTCCCGCCAGGAATGTGCTGATTGAAGGCCGCATCAGGTCCAAACAGCTGGAGCTTAGTAATATGGGCGCCGACGTGGCGCGCGGATCGGTGACGGCCAGCGCACAGCGTGACGAGCAGGGTAGCTGGCAGGTCAGCACGCTAAGGCTGAACAATCTGCGTCTGCAAAGCAGCAAAACGCTTACCGAATTTCTACAGCCTTTACTGATGCTGCCCGCCGTGCATTTCGAGCGAGTGGATGTAACCGATGCCCGACTGGAAGGTCAGAACTGGGCGGTGACCGATCTTAATCTGGCGTTGAAAAATATAACGCTGCGCGACGGCGACTGGGAAAGCGAGGACGGCTCGCTGTCGATGAACGCCAGCAGCTTTGTAAATGGCGCGCTGCTGCTGAACGATCCTATCGTTAATATGACCTTCTCGCCGCAGGGCGCGGCGCTGACGCAGTTCAGCTCCCGCTGGGTTAACGGGCTGATCCGCGCGTCAGGTAACTGGACGCGCAGCGATAAAAAGCTGACGCTGGATGACGTGGTAATCGCCGGGCTGGAGTACACGCTGCCGCCAGCCTGGCGGGCGTTCTGGCTGAGCCGTTTACCGGCGTGGCTGCACGCTGTGGAAGTAACAAAGCTGAACGTCAGCCATAACCTGATTATTGATATCGATCCGGATTTTCCCTTCCAGCTGACCTCGCTGGATGGCAACGGCAGCAACCTGCTGCTGGCGCGCGATCGGGAATGGGGCATCTGGGGCGGCAACCTGAGCTTTAACGCGGCGGAAGCGACCTTTAACCGTGTGGATCTGCGTCATCCTTCTCTCGCCCTGACGGCGGACAGTAATGCCATTAACGTCACGGAGATGAGCGCGTTTCCCCGCAGCGGCCTTCTCGAAGGGCTGGCAACGGTTTCGCAGCAGCCGCAGCGCGCCTTTTCGCTGTCGCTGCATGGCCGTGAAACGCCGCTGAATCTGTTGCAGGACTGGGGATGGCCAGCGGTGCCCCTGACCGAAAACGGTGAGCTGACGCTGAAGATGCAGGGCAGCCTGGCGAAAGACGCGCCGCTGAAGCCTTCCGTTAACGGCTCGCTTTCCGCTGTTGCTGGCGATAAGTCAGTCCAGCAGACCGTGCAGGCAGGTAATCTCGGCAGCAGGTAAAAACGCTGCCCGTAAGCGGACTATATGATTAACCCGTATTCGCAACGTAGCGCGGTTAATGTATAGTCCGCTTTTTTACGGAGGAACCATGCTGACCAACTCATCCATACGTCTCAATAAATACATTAGCGAGAGCGGTATCTGTTCTCGTCGCGATGCCGATCGCTATATCGAACAGGGAAATGTCTTTATTAACGGTAAGCGGGCCGCCGTTGGCGCGCAGGTTTTTGCCGGTGACGTGGTGAAAGTGAACGGTCAGCTTATCGAGCCGCGCGATGAGGAAGACCTGGTCTTTATCGCCCTGAATAAGCCCGTCGGCATTATCACCACCATGGAAGAAGGCGAGCGGGATAACATCAGCGACTTCGTTAACCACAGCAAGCGGGTTTTCCCTATTGGCCGCCTGGATAAAGATTCGCAGGGCCTGATTTTCCTGACCAATCACGGCGATCTGGTCAATAAAATTCTGCGCGCCGGAAACAACCACGAAAAAGAATATGTGGTCACGGTAAACAAGCTGGTGACGGATGAGTTTATTGAGGGCATGAGCGCTGGCGTGCCGATGCTGGGCACGGTGACGCTGAAGTGCAAGGTGCAAAAGGAAGCGCCGTTTGTTTTCCGCATTACGCTGGTGCAGGGGCTTAACCGCCAGATCCGCCGCATGTGTAAGCACTTTGGCTACGAGGTCACTAAGCTCGAACGCACGCGCATTATGAACGTCAGCCTGAAAGGCCTGCCGCTGGGCGAGTGGCGCGATCTGACCGACGACGAGCTGACCGAGCTGTTCGGCCTGATTGAGGATTCCTCATCCGAAGCGAAACCCGCCAAAAAAGCGCAGGCGAAAGCGAAGCCCGCCGCCGCGAAGAAACCGGCCATCGGCGGGCCGAAAGGCGGCGATAAAGGCGGTAAAGAAGGCGCGAAGACGCCGGGCAACCTGGCCTCCCGCAAGCGCTTTACCCAGCCGGGCCGCAAGAAAAAAGGCCGTTAAGGCATATTCGATCCGGCTGGCTCCAGCGGGCCATCCGGATCGGCAGGCAACACAATATAGACGCCCTCAAATACCGCCCCGCACTCTTCATTGCCAAACAGCTCGACTTCCAGCTGAACGCGCGCCTTGCGTCCCCGGGCCAGCCTGTCCAGATCGCCGCTCAGCGAGCCTAAGTCCGCTACCGCGCCCGGCCTGCCGCTGATGGGATGACTGTAGCGGATATGCGCATCGGCCAGGATAATGGTGCCGCCTAAATGCCGCTCGCGCAGCAGCAGCCAAATCAGCCCCCAGCCGGTCAGCGTCGCCAGCGAAAACAGGCTGCCGGCGAACAGCGTATGGTGCGGATTCTGGTTGCCGGTTTCCGGCATCGTGGTGATAAATTTTTGCCCGGTATACTGCAAAATACGCACGCCCATTTTTTCGCTGAGCGGGATGTGCTCGTACCAGGCCTGCTGCAGCTGCCCGCACCAGTCGGCACGATGCAGAATATCGTCCAGCGTGATCACCGGCTTAATCATTAAAAAATGACGAACCGGCGTCGTCTGTGGCACGGTGATTTCGCCCTGATTGACGTAGCCAAGTTTGGCGAAAAATTCGACGGCGTCTTCACGGGCGCTGCACACCACGCGCTTGGCCCCTTCCTGACGCGCCACCGACTCCAGCGTCATCGCGACCAGCGTGCCCAATCCTTTGCCCTGCACCGCCGGGTGCACGGCAAGAAAGCGAATGGCCGCCTCGTTATCCGCATTGATATAGAGCCGCCCTGCGGCAACCGGCGCGCCGCTTTCATCCACCACCATTTGGTGATGCGCAAAGGCATCCCAGGCGTCGCGCTCCGATCCCTTGGGCTGGCGAAGCGGTTTACGCAGCATTTCCCAGCGAAACTGGTAGTAGATATCCAGCTCTTCTGCGGTTTCAGGTACACGAAGATGATACATAAAGTGATTCTCTTTTTCCGGAGCGCCCGTTAGCCTTTCCGACCGCTTCATACCTGGAGCCAGAACGTCACCGGCCCGTCATTAACCAGCGATACCTGCATATCCGCCGCAAAGCGGCCCGTCTCGGTGACAAGGCCTCTTTCGCGACAGCAGGCGACAAAGTACTCATATAACCGCTCGGCCTCCGCTGGTGCCGCGCCGCTCGAAAAGCCTGGGCGCATGCCTTTTTGCGTGTCGGCCGCCAGCGTAAACTGCGAAACCACCAGCACGCTGCCGCCAGCCTGCTGCACGTTAAGATTCATCTTGCCGTTCTCATCGCTGAAAATGCGATAGCCCAACACGCGGTCGCACAGCCGCTGCGCTTTTTGCTCGTCGTCGCCTTTTTCCACGCCCAGTAAGATTAGCAATCCCGGCCCGATTTCACCGATGGTCTGACCGGCTACCGTCACGCTGGCGCTCAGCGCTCGTTGAATTAAGGCAATCATTCTCTTCCTTTTCTTCTTCCTGTTTAAGCTGGCGATAGTCGCCGAGAGAGGCGGTGATCTCTGCACCCAGCAGGACAATACACCATGTCCAGTAAACCCAGAGGAACAGAATAGGGATAACCGCCAGCACGCCATAGATAAGCTGATATGAAGGGAACATCGTAACATAGAGCGCAAAGCCTTTTTTCCCCAGCTCAAACAGCAGCCCCGCCACCAGCGCGCCGACCAGCGCATCTTTACCCGGTACCTGCCGCGTTGGCACAATGCTGTAGAGCAGCCAGAAAGCCAGCCAGGAGAGCAGCAGCGGAAAAATACGCAGCCCGTAGTCAATCAGTCCGCTGACGCCGCTGACCGAAGCCCAGCGCAGCGACAGCAGATAAGAGCTGATCGCCAGGCTGGCACCCGCCAGCAGCGGGCCAAGCGTCAGGATCATCCAGTAGACGGCAAAAGAGTAAACGAGGGGCCTCTTGCGCTTGCTGCGCCAGATGACATTTAGCGCGCTGTCGATGGAGTACATCAGCAGCAGCGCCGTCACCACCAGCCCGCAGGCGCCCACCGCCGTCATTTTATTGACGTTGGCGACAAACTGTTCCAGATAGCTTTGAACTACCGTGCCGGACGCCGGCACAAAGTTCTGAAAGATAAACAGCTTGAGCTGCCTGCTGACATCGGCGAAGGCCGGGAACGCGGCGAACAGCGCAAATACCACCGCCACCAGCGGCACCAGCGACAGCAGCGATACGTAGGCAAGATGCCCCGCCAGCAGCGTCATGCCATCCTCGTCGATACGCTGCCACAGCAGCTTTATCCAGCGCCAGGTCGCCCGCAGGCGGTGTCGATAATGGTTAATCGGCCGCATTAGCGAAAAAGGCCGGTATGGTGGTCGCATCAAATACGGGCACGCTCTGAATGCCCAGCGCCTGCGCCGCGTCGATATTTTCCTGGTTGTCGTCAAAGAAAATAGCCTGGTCGGCGGTGAAGCCCTCTTCGCTCAGCACCTGCTGATAGATACGCGCTTCCGGCTTGCGCATCCCCATCTCCTGGGAAAGATAGAGCTTGTCCGCCGCGCTTTGTACCTCAGGATACTGCGACGGCCAGAAACGCTGATGCAGCCGGTTGGTGTTAGACAGGATCACGACCCGATGGCCGCGCGCGCGCAGTCCGTTCATGATACGGATGGTGTCCGCCCTGACGCCGACAAAAACGGCCTGCCAGCCTGCGGTGAACTGTTCGAAGCTCAGCGCCAGACCCAGCTCGTCGCACAGCTGTTCGGCAAAATCCTCGTCGCTGATTTCTCCTCGTTCATGACGATGAAAGCTTTCTCCCATCGTAAAACGGCTTTGCAGCGTGGCCAAAGGCACGCGTCCCAGATCGCTCCAGACGCCAAGAACCCGGTTGAAATCAATATCAACAATGACGTTACCTAAATCAAAGATATACAGCATGGCCATCTCCATTTGTTCCGGTAAGGTATTCACTCTAGCGGTAAAAAGAGAAGCTGAACAGGGCAGGATTTTGAAATCTGGAAGGAAGGTTCCACAGGCGAAAAAAAACAGGGCCGGAAAGATCCGGCCCTGTATTACAGCTTAAAAAAAGCGATTAAGCTTCTTTACTGCCGCGTGATGCGCGTTTACGATCGTTTTCAGTCAGGTGACGTTTACGGATACGTACGGACAGCGGAGTCACTTCCACCAGCTCGTCGTCATCGATAAATTCAATCGCCTGCTCAAGCGTCATCTTGATAGCCGGCACCAGCGTGGTCGCTTCGTCAGTACCGGAAGCACGCATGTTGGTCAGCTTCTTACCGGTCAGACAGTTCACGGTCAGGTCGTTAGAACGGCTATGAATACCGATAATCTGGCCTTCATAAACTTCTGCGCCGTGACCCAGGAACAGCTTACCGCGATCCTGCAGGCTGAACAGGGCGAAAGCTACCGCTTTACCCTGGCCGTTAGAGATCAGCACGCCGTTCTGGCGCTGGCCCACTTCGCCCGGACGAATATCGTCGTAGTGGCTGAAGGTGGAGTACAGCAGGCCGGTACCGGAAGTCATGGTCATGAATTCGTTACGGAAGCCGATCAGGCCACGGCTTGGGATCACGTAGTCAAGACGTACGCGGCCTTTGCCATCCGGATCCATGTTTTTCATGTCCGCTTTACGTTCGCCCATCGCCTGCATCACAGAGCCCTGATGCTGCTCTTCGATATCCAGGGTGACGTTCTCGAACGGCTCCTGCTTACGACCGTCAATTTCGCGGAAGATAACTTTTGGACGGGATACCGCCAGCTCAAAGCCTTCACGACGCATGTTTTCGATCAGTACGGACAGGTGCAGTTCACCACGGCCGGAAACGCGGAATGCATCGGCGTCTTCGGTCTCTTCCACGCGCAGCGCAACGTTGTGCACCAGCTCTTTACGCAGACGATCCAGGATCTGACGAGAAGTAACGAACTTACCTTCTTTACCGCAGAACGGCGAGGTGTTGACGTTAAAGAACATGGTAACGGTCGGCTCATCAACGCTCAGCGCCGGCAGCGCTTCCACATTCTGTGGGTCACAGATGGTGTCGGAGATGTTCAGCTCGCCCAGACCGGTGATAGCGATGATATCGCCCGCTTCCGCTTCGGTCGCGTCGATACGCTCCAGACCCAGGTGAGTCAGCACCTTGCCGACTTTACCGTTACGGGTTTTGCCTTCGCTATCAACGATGGTGACCTGCTGGTTCGGCTTCACTTTGCCGCGCTTGATGCGGCCGATGCCGATAACGCCAACATAGTTGTTGTAGTCCAGCTGCGAGATCTGCATCTGGAACGGCGCTTCCATTTCTACCTGTGGAGGAGAAACGTGCTGCACGATGGCTTCATACAGCGGGGTCATGTCTTCTGCCATGTCGCTGTGGTCAAGACCAGCAATACCGTTCAGAGCAGAAGCGTAGATAACCGGGAAGTCGAGCTGTTCGTCGGTCGCGTCCAGGTTAACGAACAGGTCAAAGACCTGATCCACAACCCAGTCAGGACGTGCGCCAGGGCGGTCAACCTTGTTGATGACCACGATCGGCTTCAGACCATTAGCAAACGCTTTTTTGGTCACGAAGCGGGTTTGCGGCATAGGGCCATCCATTGCATCCACAACCAGCAGCACCGAGTCGACCATAGACATCACACGCTCTACCTCGCCGCCGAAGTCGGCGTGTCCCGGGGTATCCACGATGTTGATACGGTAGTCGTTCCATTTAATGGCGGTGTTTTTTGCGAGGATGGTAATCCCACGCTCTTTCTCCAAATCGTTGGAGTCCATTACGCGTTCGGTCGCTTCGGTGCGGGCGTCAAAGGTCCCGGACTGCTGCAGCAACTTATCAACCAGGGTAGTTTTACCATGGTCAACGTGGGCAATAATGGCGATGTTACGCAAATTTTCGATCACAGCTTTGCCTCAGGCATTAGAAATAGCGCGCTATTGTACACGGATTAATCGAAGAGCTGAACAGGATCACAGTTTTCAATTAAAGATAACTTTCGGGATTGCTTTCGGGGCCGTTTCCGGTGCAAAAAACACCCTTTATCAGAAAAATGCACTATTATTGTGCACTGACCGCACGCAAAAGCACCATAATGGTGCGCGACTTCCATCATGGTGCAGCTCCCGTTTCACGAGAGGGCGCATCATAGCGCTTTTTTCATCAATTAAGAAAGTTGGCATAGTTTTCGCTTTAATTATAACAAGCGAAAGAGGCCAGTTTCCACAACGGTTGCTAAGCAGTCAGAGAACATAATTATCGGTCGGCTGGGCGAGATAAGCAAAGCGCACCGCGAAAGTTCTCTAACCGACGACCATGACAAATCCAGGAGAGTTAAGTATGTCCGCTGAACACGTTCTGTCGATGATGAACGAGCATGAAGTCAAATTTGTTGACCTGCGCTTCACTGACACCAAAGGTAAAGAGCAGCACGTTACCATTCCTGCTCACCAGGTTAACGCTGACTTCTTCGAAGAAGGCAAAATGTTTGACGGCTCCTCCATCGGCGGCTGGAAAGGCATTAACGAATCCGACATGGTGCTGATGCCGGACGCGACCACCGCGGTCCTGGATCCTTTCTTTGAAGACTCTACGCTTATCATTCGTTGTGACATCCTTGAGCCAGGCACCATGCAGGGCTACGATCGCGACCCACGTTCTATCGCCAAGCGCGCCGAAGATTTCCTGCGTTCTTCCGGCATTGCGGACACCGTGCTGTTTGGCCCGGAGCCAGAATTCTTCCTGTTTGACGATGTGCGTTTCGGCGCGACCACCTCTGGCTCTCACGTGGCTATCGATGATATCGAAGCGGCATGGAACACCGGCAAAGAATATGAAGGCGGCAACAAAGGCCACCGTCCGGGCCTGAAAGGCGGCTATTTCCCGGTGCCACCGGTCGACTCTTCACAGGACATCCGTTCTGCTATGTGTCTGACCATGGAGCAGATGGGTCTGGTTGTTGAAGCTCATCACCACGAAGTGGCGACCGCAGGTCAGAACGAAGTGGCCACCCGCTTCAACACCATGACCAAAAAAGCCGACGAAATTCAGATCTACAAATATGTCGTGCACAATGTGGCGCACGCTTTCGGCAAAACCGCGACCTTTATGCCAAAACCAATTTTTGGCGACAACGGTTCCGGTATGCACTGCCATATGTCCCTGTCCAAAGGCGGCACCAACCTGTTCGCTGGCGACAAATACGGCGGCCTGTCTGAAATGGCCCTGTTCTACATCGGCGGTGTGATCAAGCACGCTAAAGCGATCAACGCGCTGTCTAACCCGACTACCAACTCCTACAAGCGTCTGGTTCCGGGTTACGAAGCGCCGGTTATGCTGGCCTACTCTGCCCGTAACCGTTCCGCCTCTATCCGTATTCCAGTGGTTGCCAGCCCGAAAGCGCGCCGTATTGAAGCCCGCTTCCCGGATCCAGCCGCTAACCCATATCTGTGCTTCGCCGCGCTGCTGATGGCTGGCCTGGACGGCATCATCAACAAGATCCATCCTGGCGACGCGATGGACAAAAACCTGTACGACCTGCCGCCGGAAGAAGAAGCTGAAATTCCAAAAGTAGCCGGCTCGCTGGAAGAGGCGCTGAACGCGCTGAACGAAGACCGTGAGTTCCTGACTCGTGGCGGCGTGTTCACCGACGACACCATCGATGCGTACATCGACCTGCGCAAGGCTGAAATGGATCGCGTTCGCATGACGCCGCACCCGGTTGAGTTCGAACTGTACTACAGCGTCTGATTTCTGACTCCGGCGACTCGTCGCGTTAAAGCGGCTACGGCAGGCTCAGTGATTCGGGTGAACACGGGCCGCAGCGTAACGAACGCCGGAGATAGTGTTGCCGTGGAAATTTTCAGCCCATCTCCGGATGGGCTTTTTTCGCCGTGAGCGCCACGCGCAGAGAGACGAATTTCAGGTTCCATGACTATAATGCACTAAAATAGTGCAGGAGAACGCTGTTATGGCAACAGGCACGCAGCCCGATGCCGGGCAGATCCTCAACTCGCTGATTAACAGCATACTGCTGGTCGACAGCGAACTGGTGGTGCATTACGCCAATCCCGCCGCTCAGCAACTGCTGGCGCAAAGCTCCCGCAAGCTCTTTGGCACGCCGCTGCCGGATTTGATGGGCTATTTTTCCCTGAACATCGGGGTGATGCGCGAGAGTCTGAATGCCGGTCAGGGGTTTACCGACAGCGAGGTTACGCTGGTCGTCGACAGTCGCGCGCATATTATGTCTTTAACGGCGCAGCTGCTGCCGGACGGGCTAATCCTGCTGGAAATGGCGCCGATGGACAATCAGCGTCGCCTCAGTCAGGAACAGCTTCAGCATGCTCAACAGGTCGCCGCACGGGATTTAGTTCGCGGGCTGGCGCATGAAATTAAAAATCCGTTAGGGGGATTACGCGGCGCGGCGCAGCTGTTGGCAAAAGCCCTGCCTGACCCGGCCTTAACGGAATATACCAAAGTCATTATCGAACAGGCCGATCGCCTGCGTAACCTGGTGGATCGCCTGCTTGGCCCGCAGCAGCCGGGCATGCACGTTACGCAAAGCATCCATCAGGTCGCCGAGCGCGTGGTTAACCTGGTCTCAATGGAGCTGCCCGATAACGTTACGCTGATCAGAGATTACGACCCCAGCCTGCCGGAGCTGCCGCATGACCCGGATCAAATCGAACAGGTGCTGCTAAACGTGGTGCGTAACGCGCTACAGGCGCTGGGAGAAAAAGGCGGTGCCATTACGCTGCGCACCCGCACCGCATTTCAGCTAACGCTGCACGGCGTCCGCTATCGCCTGGTGGCCCGTATCGATATTGAAGATAACGGCCCCGGCATTCCGGCTCAGCTACAGGACACGCTGTTTTACCCGATGGTGAGCGGCCGCGAAGGCGGCACCGGTTTAGGCCTGTCGATCGCCCGCAGCCTGATCGATCAGCATTCGGGAAAAATAGAATTTAACAGTTGGCCTGGCCACACCGAATTTTCCGTTTATTTGCCTATTCGCCAGTGAGGTTTCTATGCAACGAGGGATAGTCTGGATCGTCGATGACGATAGCTCCATCCGCTGGGTGCTTGAACGCGCGCTTACTGGAGCCGGTTTAAACTGCGCCACGTTTGACAGCGCGAGCGAGGTGCTGGACGCGCTTGCCACCAAAACCCCGGACGTTTTGCTTTCCGATATTCGTATGCCCGGCATGGACGGACTGGCGTTACTGAAACAAATTAAGCAACGTCATCCGATGCTGCCGGTAATTATTATGACCGCACACTCCGATCTGGATGCGGCCGTCAGCGCCTATCAGCAAGGCGCATTCGATTACCTGCCAAAACCCTTTGATATCGATGAAGCCGTGGCGTTAGTGGAACGCGCGATCAGCCACTATCAGGAGCAGCAGCAGCCGCGCAACCAGCCGGTCAGCGGCCCGACTACCGATATCATCGGCGAAGCGCCGGCGATGCAGGACGTGTTTCGTATTATCGGCCGCCTCTCGCGTTCTTCAATCAGCGTATTGATCAACGGCGAGTCGGGCACGGGCAAAGAGCTGGTGGCGCACGCGCTGCATCGCCACAGCCCGCGCGCGAAGGCGCCTTTTATCGCGCTGAACATGGCGGCTATCCCGAAGGATCTGATTGAGTCGGAGCTTTTCGGCCATGAGAAAGGCGCATTTACGGGCGCTAATCAAATCCGTCAGGGACGTTTCGAACAGGCCGACGGCGGCACGCTGTTTCTGGATGAAATTGGCGATATGCCGCTGGATGTGCAGACTCGTTTATTACGCGTGCTGGCCGACGGCCAGTTTTATCGCGTCGGCGGCTATGCGCCGGTCAAAGTCGACGTCAGGATCATCGCCGCCACGCACCAGAACCTGGAGCTGCGGGTACAGGAAGGCAAATTCCGCGAGGATCTGTTTCACCGCCTGAACGTTATCCGCGTGCATCTGCCGCCGCTGCGGGAGCGTCGTGAGGATATCCCTCGTCTGGCGCGCTATTTCCTTCAGGTCGCGGCACGCGAGCTGGGCGTCGAGGCAAAAATTCTGCATCCCGAAACCGAAACGGCACTGACCCGCCTGCACTGGTCAGGCAACGTGCGCCAGCTGGAAAATACCTGCCGCTGGCTGACGGTGATGGCCGCCGGCCAGGAAGTGCTGATCCAGGATTTGCCGCCGGAGCTGTTTGAAACCGCCACGCCGGACAATCCCGTGCAGTCACTGCCCGACAGCTGGGCGACGCTGCTGGCGCAGTGGGCCGATCGCGCGCTGCGTTCCGGTCATCAAAACTTGTTATCGGAAGCACAGCCAGAGATGGAGCGCACGCTGCTGACTACCGCGCTGCGTCATACACAAGGCCACAAGCAGGAAGCGGCGCGACTGTTGGGATGGGGGCGAAACACGCTGACCCGCAAGCTGAAAGAGCTGGGTATGGAGTAAAGCAGAAGAAGCATAAAAAAACGTCGATTCGCGCATTTTTTATGCTTTTGCGACTTTACACATCGGTATCAGTCAGTATCATTCTGAACCGTTATCGGGGAGGAAGATAATGCTGGAATCGTTAATTCATGTGGTGACGCACTACGCGCAGACGGGTGCCGCGCATCTGCCGCAAACGGCTATGGCCGCCGTGCTGTGCGCAGCGATGCTGAAATTTCCAGGCTGAGGCGCCAAAAATTTCAGCACTAAAAAGCCGGGAACGTTTTTGTTTCCGGCTTTTTTATGCTCGCCTCTTTTCAGATCACCCGCGAGAACTGCTGTAGGCGCGTTTGCTGGCGTAGATAGCGGTCAAAGCACATGCAGATATTCCTGACCAGCAGGCGCCCCTTAGAAGTGACCTGAAGGCCTTTCTCGCTGCGCTCCACCAGCCCGTCTGCAATCAGCGGCTCAAGCAGCGCCAGATCCTCCGCAAAATAGTCGGTAAAGGTGACGCCGTGCGAGGTAAAAGCGGCGAAATCCAGCGAGAAATTACACATCAGCGTTTTAATCACCTCGCGGCGCAGGATATCGTCGCCCGACAGCTCTACGCCGCGCCAGAGCGCCGTACCCTGCTTAGCCACGGCGTCATACCACTCTTTTAGCCCTTTCTGGTTTTGCGCATAGCCGTCGCCGATCATACTGATGGCGGAGACGCCCAGGCCCAGCAGATCGTTGTCTCCCTGCGTGGTGTAACCCTGGAAGTTGCGATGCAGCTTGCCTTCCCGCTGGGCAACGGCCAGCTCGTCCTCCGGTCTGGCAAAGTGGTCCATACCGATAAACTGGTAGCCGGAGGCCATCAGCGCGGCAATGGACTGTTGCAGGATGGTCAGTTTCTGTTGGGGATCGGGCAGATCGGCCTCTTTAATTTTCCGCTGCGCGGCAAAGTGCGCGGGCATATGCGCATAATTGAAGACGCTAAGCCTGTCGGGGTTCAGCGCAATGACCTTTTGCAGGGTAAAGGCAAAGCTTTCCGGCGTCTGCTTCGGTAAGCCATAAATCAAATCGAGATTAACAGAGCTGAAGCCCACCCGCTTTGCCCGCTCGATAAGCGCGACGATAGTCTGCTCATCCTGTACGCGGTTAACCTTTTCCTGCACCTCTTTATTGAAATCCTGCACGCCCATGCTCAGCCGGGTAAAACCTGCGGCAAAGAGATGATCGATCACGTCCGCTTCAATTTCTCGCGGATCGATTTCAATGGAAAGCTCCGCCTCGTCGCTGAAGGCAAAGTGCTGACGCAGCAGCGCCATCAGTGTGGAAATCTGCGCTTTACTGAGAAAAGTAGGCGTGCCGCCGCCCCAGTGCATCTGCGTCACGGTTCGGTTGCGGAAAAGCGCGGCGCGACTGGCGATTTCTACGGCTAAAGCTTCCAGATAGTCGTCAGCTTTATGCTGATGACGGGTAACGACTTTATTACAGCCGCAGAAGTAGCAAAGGCGATGGCAGAAAGGAATATGAATATAAAGCGACAGCGGGCGATGGGGAGTACGCTGGCTGGCACGGATAAAATCGGCTTCGCGGTAAGCCTCGCTGAACTCCAGCGCGGTAGGATAAGAAGTGTAACGGGGACCCGAGATATTATATTTTTGCAGCAGGACGGGATCCCACTCAATTGTCTGCGTCACGATATTCTCTCCTGCATTGGCGTGTTGACCGTCGCGGAGGCGCTGTCGGCAGGACGGTCGGTCTGCGTAGCCGGGCTTTCAGCCGGGACAGACGCCGTAGTTTACCCAACATCCAGAGCAGGCAGCAGAACAGAATCAGCAGGTAAATTGATCCAGGCCAAATCATTGGCAGAGATACCTTATGCAGAAACGGCGCCCGTTGGCGCCGTCCTTTAAGTAAGTCCGAAAAGCATCGCCGGGATTAATTACCGCCTTTAAGCAGGCGATACATATCCTCTTCAGCTTCTTCATCTTCGACTTCGTCATCCAGCGCGATCCCCAGCTGTTCCATCAGCGTGTCGATGCGATCCAGCGTCTGGTCAAGCCACGCCTGCTCTTCTGCTTTCAGGGTGTCGCCATTTTCCAGCCGATCCAGCAGCGCATCCAGCCGCTCGTCGTTTTCGAGCTTCGCCAGCTCTTCTTCCGGCGTCAGACGGGGTTTCTTCTCTTCGGCTTTTTTCACCGGTTTAGCTTTTTTCGCGGGCTGCGCGGCAGCAGCGCCCAGCGCTACCGGCGTTTTACTGCCAATACGTGGATCTTTCTCTTTAGCGCTTTCGCCGTTTTTCTTTGTCGCCGCTACGGGGTTAGCGCGACTGCCGGAGGCGTGGCCGCGATGTTTCTTATCGCGTTTACGATCGCGCGCTTCCGTGTTGATTTCATCGCGCGTTTTACGCTTCGCTTTTGCCGCCGGTTTTTTCTGCGAATCGCGTACAGGTTGCTTCATGGTTTCTGCTCTCAGACTGTTTATCTTCAGTATAGAATTGCGGCGGAATCTAGCAGAAAGCAGACAAAGAAAAAAGGCGCCAGGTCACCCTGTCGCCTTTTTTCGCACCTTCCGCAGAAGGACTGACTAAGTCAGCATCCTTTTTGGCATCCAACTTCCCGGTTTTCCCTTGCCATGCCGTCCTCCGTGGACGCAGTCCTTTCCCTTCAGATGAGCCGTTCCCCGACACTTTCCTTCCCTGCTCAGTACCTTCCTGGCATCCCCCTGAGCGCTTCATCCTGAAGTGAGCCGTCCTGGCTCTGACAACAAATGTAGACTATATGGAGAAACTCACAAGGTAAGTTACGAAAAAATTTATTAATGTTTGGCCTTAAAATAATAAGATATTGATTTTAAATAACTTAATTTTTAAAAGCTGGAAAGAAAAGGTAAAGTTCTGGCAAAAAGTATAGCCAATCTCTTACAAAGCCACCGCCGCGCCGCGTGCGGCTGGGCGCTTTTAATCCATACAGGGTATACTCTGCGCAATTGTTCTTATTATCTGGAGTTTCTAACTTGTCTGGCTGGAATTATAACCTTACCCACTTTGTCACCAGCGCGCCCGACATCCGCCACCTTCCAGCCGATATCGGTATTGAAGTGGCGTTTGCAGGACGCTCTAATGCCGGCAAATCCAGCGCGTTGAATACGCTAACCAATCAGAAGAGCCTGGCCCGTACCAGTAAAACGCCCGGCCGCACCCAGCTGATTAACCTGTTTCAGGTCACCGAAGGCTATCGCCTGGTGGATTTGCCTGGCTATGGCTATGCCGAAGTGCCGGAAGAGATGAAGTTAAAATGGCAGCGTTCGCTGGCAGAATATCTTCAGATGCGTCAGTGTCTGAAAGGGCTGGTTGTGCTGATGGATATCCGTCATCCGCTGAAGGATCTGGATCGGCAGATGATTGAATGGGCGGTACAGAGCGGCATTCAGGTGCTGGTGCTGCTGACCAAGGCGGACAAGCTGGCTTCCGGCGCGCGTAAAGCGCAGTTAAATCTGGTACGCGAAGCCGCTAAAGGGTTCGTCGGCGATGTACAGGTTGAAGCTTTCTCTTCGCTTAAGAAATTGGGCGTCGATAAATTGCGCCTGAAACTGGACAGCTGGTTCAGTGAAATTCCACCAGCGACGGAAGAAACGTTACCAGAAGCCTGATATCCGGCTGAACGACGCCCAATAAAAAACGCCCCAGTCATAACGACTGGGGCGGCTAATATTCAGCCAAATCCGGTTACGTGAAGTAAACGGTTTGAAAGATAGAACATCTTACCTCTGTACCCTACATCTTCAACTCTACATGATTTTTTCAGGCCTCAAAAGGATTTTTTACCGCCCCGTTTCACAAAATTCCCTTTTTTATCGAATACACTTCACAGAAAAATAGTTTTCAGGTAGCGAAGGCGCAAAAAAAATGTTTGAGCGATAACAGGTTAGCGCTGGCGTTATGCACGGTGTTATCGCTTATAAGCGCTCATTAATTGACAGGCTAAAGCGCTTTCTGGCATCACATTGATAAAGCCGGGCCTTAGCCCGGCCTCAGCTTAATGCGCTTCGTCCCAGTTATGCCCTACGCCCACATCGACACGCAGCGGCACGTCCAGTTGCATACTGTTTTCCATCAGCTCGCGGATTTTCACCGTTGCCGCTTCGATTTCCGACGTTTTCACCTCAAATACCAGTTCATCGTGAACCTGCATGATCATCTTCACATCAGGATTAGCCTGCGGCGTCAGCCAGCCGTCGACGGCAATCATAGCCTTTTTGATGATATCGGCAGCCGTGCCCTGCATTGGCGCGTTGATTGCTGCCCGCTCGGCCGCTTTGCGACGCATCGCGTTGCTGGCTTTAATGTCCGGCAGATAAAGACGACGACCATCCAGCGTAGAGACATAGCCTTTTTCCGCCGCCTGCTGGCGCGTGCTTTCCATATATTCCAGCACGCCAGGATAGCGTTCAAAATAGAGATCCATGTATTTTCTGGCTTCGCCCGCGCCGATATTAAGCTGACGCGACAAACCAAAAGCGCTCATGCCGTAAATCAGGCCAAAGTTGATAGCCTTTGCGCTGCGACGCTGCTCGCCCGTCACCTTATCCAGCGCCATGCCAAACACTTCCGCCGCCGTGGCACGGTGAATGTCTTCTCCTGCCGAGAAGGCGCTCAGTAACCCTTTGTCCTGAGAAAGGTGCGCCATAATACGCAGCTCGATTTGCGAGTAGTCCGCCGCCAGGATCTGATGGCCCTCAGAAGCGATAAAGGCCTGGCGGATACGACGTCCTTCCTCATTGCGTACCGGAATGTTCTGCAGATTAGGATCGGTAGAAGAAAGGCGTCCCGTGGCCGTCACCGCCTGATGATAAGAAGTGTGCACGCGGCCGGTCAGCGGATTAATCATTACCGGCAGTTTGTCGGTGTAGGTTGATTTCAGCTTGGAAAGGCCACGGTGCTCCAGAATAACTTTTGGCAGCGGATAGTCCAGCGCCAGTTCGGCCAGCACTTCCTCGCTGGTGGACGGCGCGCCGCCGGGCGTTTTCTTGGTTGGCTTAATACCCTGTTTTTCAAACAGAATAGTTTGCAGCTGTTTAGTAGAGGAAAGATTAAAGGGCTCACCCGCCAGCTCGTGCGCTTTCTGCTCCAGCTCTGCCAGACGCGTGGTCAGCTCCTGAGAATGTTTGGCAAGGATAGCCTGGTCAATCAGCACGCCGTTACGTTCAATACGGGAGATCACCGTCACCAGCGGCATTTCGATATTTTCGAAAACCTCTTTTGGCCCCTGCTCTTTTTCCAGCTCCGGCCACATTTTCAGATGCAGCTGTAGCGTTACGTCCGCATCTTCCGCCGCATAGTGCGCCGCTTGCTCAAGGGCAATCTGATTAAACGTCAGCTGCTTTTTACCTTTCCCGGCGATTTCCTCAAAGGTCACGGTTTTATGGTTCAGCCAGCGTGAAGCCAGCGTATCCATATCGTGACGGCCCACCACGCTGTTTAGCGCGTAGGATTCCAGCATGGTATCGAATTTAATACCTTGCAGTTCAATACCATAGTTGTTCAGCACGCCGCGATCGTATTTCAGGTTCTGACCAACTTTGAACAGTTTTTTATCTTCCAGCAGCGGTTTCAGGCGCGCCAGCACCTCTTTACGATCGAGCTGCAAAGGTGCGTCGAGGTAGTCGTGAGCAACCGGCAGGTAAGCGGCCTCACCCGGCGCCACAGCGAAAGCGATGCCGACGATATTGGCGCTCAACGTATCCAGCGAATCGGTTTCCAGGTCAAAAGCGAAAAGCTCGCTTGCCTGTAACTTTTGCAACCAGTCGGCAAAGGTCTCCTCGTCAAGGATAGTGACGTAGCCATCCGTCGCCAGAATGCTGGTCGCTTCAGGCTGCGGGCTTTCCGGCTGTTCCGCCAGGGTTTTCTGTGCAGCAGCGCCGCCCTTTTTCCCCTGTAGCCATTTGCCCTCCTCCAGATCGGTGATCCAGCGTTTGAATTCATAGCGACGGAACAGCGTCAGCAGTTCTTCGACAGCAGGCTCGCTAACGATCAGCTCTTCACAGCCTGCATCGAGCGGCACATCAGTTTTGATGGTGGCCAGCTGGTAAGAAAGGAGAGCGACCTCCTTGTTTTGCTCCAGCTTAGCCGCCATGGTTTTGGCACCGCGGAAGGAGAGATCGGCGACTTTATCCAGGTTCTCATAGATATCTTTAATACCGCCAAGTCCCTGTAACAGCGCCTGCGCCGTTTTCTCGCCTACGCCCGGCACGCCCGGAATATTGTCCGAAGCGTCGCCCATCAGCGCCAGAAAATCGATAATCAGCGAGGGTGGAATGCCGTATTTCTCCACCACCTCGTCCGGGCCAAGAATAGCGTTATTCATGGTGTTGATAAGGGTGATATTTGGCGTGACCAGCTGCGCCATATCTTTATCGCCGGTGCTGATTAAAACGGGTATGCCCTTTTTACCCGCCTCCAGCGCCAGGGTACCGATAACGTCATCGGCTTCCACGCCCGATACCGCTAATAACGGCAGTCCCATTGCCCTGACCATATTGTGCAGTGGCTCAATCTGCGCACGCAGATCGTCCGGCATAGGCGGCCGATGGGATTTGTAGTGCTCAAAAAGTTCATCACGAAACGTTTTGCCCTTGGCATCGAAAACGACCGCAACATGGCTGGGTTTATATTGCAGCAGCAGGCTGCGCAGCATATTCAGCACGCCGTACATAGCGCCGGTAGGGTCGCCGGCGCTGTTGGTCAGCGGAGGAAACGCATGATATGCGCGATACAGGTAGGACGAGCCATCTACCAGAATAAGCGGGTTTTCTGCAATTTGTGCCATAGGTTTGTCACATTCCGGGTTAAATTTCACTATAGGGTAAGGATGCCACAGCTATACCGGAAATATGAAATATCTCCGGGCGACACGCCTTTGTTTTGCGGCCTGTTTCGCAAACGCTTCCTGTGGATAACTTTGTGCGTAAATTTCATAACATATTAATATAGCTGGCGTACCGGGCTATACCAATTATTTAAATCGATAATTTTCAATAACTTAAATATTTAACCGCTAAAGATCCTTGCCCAAAGGTAATTTGCATTAATGTGGATATAAATTAGCGGCTAAACGATCTGGTGGATCTTTAGCAAGAAAAAGCGATCGGAAGAATTTTGATCTGACGAGGAAATGAAGAGGCGGTTTAACCGACACAGCGAGGTTGAAACCCTCGCTGCGTCAAAATATGGCTTACTTTTGGGTTAACAGGAATTTTACGACGTTAGCGTATTGCTGCGTGTAATTATCCATCGAGCTGGTATCCAGGCCACCGTTGTTAACCATATATTTACCGTTAACAAACATCGCCGGCACGCCGCGCAGATCGACATCGACCGCTGCTTTTTCCTGCTGGGCTACCAGCGATTTCACCACAAAGCTGTTCCAGGCCGCATCGTATTCTTCCGGCTTGATGCCGGCTGCCTTCACAAAGGCCGCTTTCAGGCTGGCCGGATCGGTGATGGTCTGGGTTTTCTGGATGCCTTCAAACAGCGGAGCAGTGACTTTATCTTCCACACCCAGCGCCATGGCAACGGCCCACGCCTGAGTCACCACTTTGCCCATTTCGCCGCCGAGGAATTCAACGTGATATTTAGTCACTTTAGTGCCGGCAGGCACGGCTTTTTTCACCGCGTCGCTAACGTGCCAGACGTGTTCGAATTCATAGCAGTGCGGGCAGAAGAAAGAGAAAAACTCCACAACCTGAGGCTCGCCGGTAACAGGTTTCTGTATCGTGACGTACTGCTGTCCATCGGTAAACTGGGCAGCAGAAGCGCTGAACGCCAGAAAAACACCAATCAGCGCGAATAAAATCTTTTTCATCTGGAAACTCTCTCCTAACAGCAAAAGAGGCTGACCGGAAAAGGCGATCAGCCCTGGAATGCAGGCATCAGCTGCAGCGGTGGCTCCTGCAACAGCCGGGTCTGCTCATTGAAAATAGCGATCTGTCTGCGCCAGAAATCTTCGTCCGTCATCCATGGAAAGCTGGCCGGAAACGCCGGATCTTCCCAGCGGCGCACAATCCACGCCAGATAATAAACCATCCTCATAGCGCGTAAAGGCTCAATCAGTGACAATTCGTGTGTGTCGAACTCGCAGAATTCACCGTAGGCTTCCAGCAGGATATCCCACTGAATACGCTGCTCCTGAAGATCGCCGTTAACCAGCATCCATAGATCCTGTACGGCAGGGCCATTACGAGCGTCGTCCAGATCCACAAACAGCGGGCCATCGCGCCACAGAATATTGCCGGGATGGCAATCGCCGTGCAGACGAAGCGGCTGCCACTGAGTATGCCAGCACTTTTGTAAAGTTGCGCTGAGCAGATCGACGCTTGCCAATAAATTCTGTTTCAGTTTGGCCGGGATCAACGTGCTGGATTCAAGCACCTGACGAGGTTCGTGGATATACTCCTCCAGACCAAAGGTCGGACGAGCATCAAAGGTTTTTTTACGTCCCGTCTGGTGAATACGTCCCAGAAAACGACCAACCCATTCCAGATGGTCGTAGTTATCCGTTTCGTATTGCCGTCCTCCCAGGCTGGGGAAAACGGTAAACCAGTAGCCGTTATGTTGATGTAGCGTTTGCCCTTGCAGCACAAGCGGTGCGGCCACGGGGACCTCATCAGCCAGCAGCTCGGCAGTAAACCGGTGTTCTTCTTCGATTTGCAGCGAAGACCAGCGCTGAGGGCGATAGAATTTCACCACGTAACGCTTTTTGTCCTCGTCGGAAAACTGATATACCCGATTTTCGTAGCTGTTCAGCGCGGTAAGCCCCGATTCAACGCGGATGCCCGTTTCCCAGAGCGCATCCAGGATCGTATCAGGATTAAGGTTTTGAAAGTTAAAGGCGGGTTCAGTCATCCGGCGTACTCATCGATAATCGTCATGCATTGAGGATACCATTAATCGCCGGTACGTCGGATGAACAGCGGCAGTTAATCTTTAATAACGCCGCGCGCGCGAAGCAGCGCCGTTTTGAAATCGTCTTCATAATCTTTTTGCAGGCCCGGGATAGCTTCGCTTTTGTCAGCATTGCGTAGTTTAAGATGATAAATCAGCACGTCATCGCTCAGGTCGGCCAGGGGCTGAGTAAATCCTGCCTCATCCGCCATTTTCTGCAAAAATTGCATTAAATTCAGATCGGGTTCCTGTTGCCAGGCTGGCTGCAGCAGTGAAATTAACTCGTTAAGACGGTGACATTTCATAATAGGGTTCCTGTGAGATTCGGGTTCCGCTACGGTAGCAGGGTTAATCCCACAAAAAAAGAGGGTCTACAGCTTATGCGTTTTTGCGGTTCAGATACCGTTTCGATTACAGGCGTCATTCTTGCAGGCGGGCGCGGCAGCCGCATGGGCGGCGAAGATAAAGGGCTGGTGCTGTATCAGGGAAAACCGCTCTATCAGCACGTTCTGAGTCGCCTACGACCTCAGGTCAGCCGTGTGTGTATCAGCGCCAACCGTAATTTGTCTGTTTATCAGCAAACCGGCCTGTCGGTTATAACCGATACGCTGCCGGATTTTCCGGGGCCGTTAGCCGGTATGCTGGCAGCGCTGGAAAAAATCGAGACGGAATGGGTGGTTTTTGTCTCTTGCGACACCCCTTTACTGCCAGAAGATTTAGTTTCTCGCCTGTGGCAGGCTAAACGGGATGCACCTGTGGTTTGGGCTAAATCTGACGGACGCGATCATCCCACTCTGGCATTAATGCATGTCAGTTTAATTGAGCCGCTGAAAAGCTTTCTGATAAAGGGAGAACGGAAGGTGATGATTTTTCTCCAGCAGGCAGGCGGACACAGCGTGGATTTTAACGATTGTCCTGACGCGTTTAATAATATTAATCGTTATGAAGATCTTATTGCAGGAGAACGCGGATGATCCCCCTTTTAGCCATCGCGGCCTGGAGCGGGACAGGCAAAACGACGCTGTTAAAGCAGGTTATTGCCATTTTAAAACAGAGAGGGATCCGTACAGGCCTGATCAAACATACCCATCATAATATGGATATCGATACGCCCGGCAAGGATAGCTATGAATTACGTAAGGCAGGAGCCGATCAGGTGATGGTTTATAATCCGCAGCGTTGGGCATTGATTACCGAAACGCCTGAGCATAATGAGCCGGATCTTCGCTTTCTCGCCAGCCGTATGGATCCTTCTCTGACAGATATTATTTTAGTGGAAGGTTTTAAACATGAGCCGGTGCCCAAAATAGTGCTGTGGCGTGGAGGGAGCGAACAGTGTTTCAGCGAGCTGTTTGATGAACACGTTATTGCGGTTGCCGCAGATTCTGCTTTCTCTTTGCCTGTGCCCTTGCTGGATATTAATAACGCAATTATGGTTACAGACTTTATTTTAAACTGGTTAGAAGAACAGCAGTAAGTAGGGCATCACTGGCCCGCAGCCGGGCCGTAAAGGGAGATTCCGGGCCCCTGCGCGCTTTATCCGCTGCGGGGCCGCTTTTTCCCGGCCCACAAACGCAAAAAACCCCGACCGTGAGGTCGGGGCTG
>NZ_JARUWZ010000037.1:0-39747 GCF_030433775.1 Erwinia sp. PsM31 | reverse complement strand
GCAACATTCTGAGTTCAGTACAGAATCGGTGGAGCGGTAGTTCAGTTGGTTAGAATACCTGCCTGTCACGCAGGGGGTCGCGGGTTCGAGCCCCGTCCGTTCCGCCACTTTATATAAGGCCCTGAGCTAACGCTCAGGGCTTTTTTTTGCGTATAAGTTTTGGTCAGCCGGCCTGCCTGTGTTCTGCCATTATCCCTTCCTGGACAGGCCAGCCTTCGACTATCTTTTTTCTTTAAAGCGGATGTTGCCTGAGCCATTCGCTGACAAAATCAATAAAAGAGCGAACGCGTGAGTTAGCCGAGCGATCCCCATAGTAAACCGCGTTAAATGGCATATCTACCGGCACAAGCCTGTCGGCCATAACCTCTATCAGCGAACCATCGTTTAAATCTTTATTGATCATAAAGTCCGACAGGCAGGCAATGCCGTTACCGGCCAGGCACAGCTGCCTGAGCGTCTCGCCGCTGTTTGAGGTACTGGCGGGCGTAATGTCATAAAGCTGCCCGTCTGCATTAGCAATGGGCCAACGGTTCAGGCTCAGGGGTTCAACAAAGCCCAGACAGTCGTGCTGTGCCAAATCCTCTACGGTTTGCGGCGTGCCGAACTGTTGCAGCCAGCCAGGGCTGGCGACTATTTTACGTCGACTATTAAACAGCAGGCGCGCGCGAAGGCTGGAATCAGTAAGATTACCGGCACGGATAGCGATATCTACCTTACGTTCAATCAGATTGATAAAGGTTTCGGATGAAACCAGAGAGAGGGTGACTTCAGGAAAGCGCTCCCGAAAAGGTTTAATCATCGGCATTAACAGATGCAGAACCACCGGCGTAGCAGCATCAATACGCAGTGACCCTTTTGGTAGCCTTTTTCGTTCTGCCAGCTCGTTTTCCGCTGCGGACATCTCCTGAAGAATCGCCTGAACGCGCTTGAAGTAGGCTTCGCCTTCCTGGGTTAATTTAATCTGTCGGGTGGTGCGTGTCAGTAGCTCTACCTCGAGCTTGTTTTCCAGCTTTTTTACCGCACGGCTAACAGCAGAATTTGCCATTTTCAGCCGCTCGGCGGCCTTGCTGAAACTGCCGCTTTCCACCACGGCGACAAAAATCGCCAGTTCCTCTGAGTTTGCCTTCATGACTGCTTCCTGAACGTAATGCTTTTTTTGGAGCCTGCAGGCGGTAATTAAAGCATGAGGAAGCAGGGGAAGCCAGACAACGGGTGAGGCTGACTGGCCTCTGTCAGTGCGTTGACAGCAATAAAGCATCCCTGTGGCGTTGTCTGAAAATGCCCGGTGCTCGTCTGGCCTGTAAACAGTCGGATCTCTGCCCTGTTATGAACGCTATCAGATACATAACCGGAGCCGGTGCGTTAAATCGACTACAGTTACAGGCGGCGGACAACCAAAAGTTTGTATTTGCTTACCTTCAGCTGGCACTTATTAGGCGCCTCCGATTGAAACCCGGCCATAAAGTCCCTATAACTGAATGCAGGATCATTGATCAACACGCAGAGGTCAGACGCTAACGTGCGGAAAAAAACTTATGCCATGAGATATGTAGCAGGGCAGCCAGCGGAACGTATTTTTCCGCCGGGCGCTATGCTGCATATGGGCAAAGCGTTACCGCCCGGTGCGCCGCTGACAGAGCACGCTACGCTACGGGTGCTGGTATGGAACATATTTAAACAGCAGCGCGCCGAATGGCTTTCGGTATTACAAAACTTCGGTAAAGACGCTCAGCTGGTATTGCTACAGGAAGCGCAGACGACCCCAGAGCTGATCCGTTTTGCCACCAGTAACTATCTGGCGGCGGATCAGGTACCGGCATTCGTCCTGCCGCAGCATCCTTCCGGCGTGATGACGCTGGCCGCTGCGCATCCCGTCTACTGTTATCCGCTGCGCGAACGTGAACCGCTGCTGCGGCTGGCTAAATCAGCCCTTGTCACCGCCTATCCGCTACCGGACGGCAAGATGCTGATGGTGGTGAATATCCATGCGGTCAACTTTAGCCTGGGGATCGACGTATACAGCAAGCAGCTTGGCCCTATAGGCGAACAGATTATTCACCATAAAGGGCCGGTGATTATGGCCGGAGATTTTAATGCCTGGAGCCGCCAGCGGATCAATGCGCTTTATACCTTTGCCCATAATATGGGGCTGCACGAGGTCAACTTTACCGACGACCATCGCCGTAAAGCCTTTGGCAGGCCGCTGGACTTCGTTTTCTACCGCGATATGGGCGTAGCGGAGGCCTCCGTGCTGGTGACGCGTGCTTCCGACCATAACCCTTTACTGGTTGAGTTTAAGCCTTAATCCTGTACCAGAGCCACGGCGCGCACGGGCGAGGCGGAGCCGCCTTTGATGCGCAAAGGCAAAGCGATAAAGGTAAAAGCCGTCGGCAGGCTGTAAAGGTTTGCCAGGCTTTCAACGATCAGGCCTCCGGCACTTAGTATCGCCTGATGAGCCGGATAATCTTTGCTGCCTGCATCATCCAGCGACATCGCATCGGTACCGAAAACCGTAACGCCTTTTCCCAACAGGTAATCTGCGCCTCTGGCTGACAGCCCCGGCCAGCCGTTCATAAACGCGGTATGATCGGGACGGCAACGCCACTTTTTATCGTAGCCCGTATGAAACAGGACGATATCCTTTGCCGCTATTTCGCCGTATCTGCCTTCCCAGTCCACGATCGTCGCACGAGTAATCGCGCTGTTTTGCGGCAAATGGGTCATATCCAGACAGCGACCACGCCCGCTCAGCTGGCGAATATCAACCTTATCAATGCTTTTTCCGCCCGGTATAAAATGTGCCGGCGCGTCTATATGCGTGCCGCAATGATCGCCTAAGCTCAGCTGACAGTTATAGTTACCGTCGCCTGCGGCGAATGTTTCTGCGCTGCTCATGAAAAAGCGCCCGTCACCGGGCCAGACCGGCATGCCTTCTTCATAAACGTGGCTCAGTTCAATCAGGCGATGCTGGTTCAGCAGCGCAACCAGATCATTCGTCATGGCGGCCTCAGGATCGTTGGACAGAGGGGCAGTAAAGCACAGGAGAGGGGAGCGGGAAATGTCGGGCATAAAAAAACCAGTCCGAAGACTGGTTTTTAAACTGAGCTTTAGCTGTCAGGCGTGGCGTTGTTGGTGACAAATAGCGTCAGCCTGTCGCCGGGCTGAATATTCGCCGAACCGCCGCTGTTCCAGCGCAGCAGATCTTTCGTGTTCACGCCGTGACGTTTTGCGATGCTGGCCAGAGAATCACCCTTACGAACCTTATAGGTGATGCTGTTGCCATTATCGGCCAGTCTGGCTGCGCTTTCGCCGCCGCCCAGGCTGAGCGTCTGCCCCGGTTTGATGTTCACGCCGCGCAGGTTATTAGCCTGCTGAAGCGTCTTCACCGACACGTTCAGGCGTTTTGCAATGCCTGACAGGGTATCACCATTACGCACCTTGTAAGAGGTGCTGGTACTGGCCAGCGCCGTTGGCTGCACCGCCGCGATATCGCCTGTTGCCAGGGAGTTGCGCAGCTGCGCCACGTGCGACTTCGGCACCATGATATAGTGCGGGCCGTTAGGCGCCGTCATCCCGCGCTTGTAGCCTGTATTAAAGCTCTTCAGCTTGTTCAGCGACATGCCGGCCATTTCCGCCGCCTGCGTCAGCTCAATCTGCTGACCCACTTCAACACGCGCCAGCGCACGGGTTTCGTTAGGTTCCGGAAGACGGATGCCGTAACGCTTGTTGTTTTTCAACAGCTCGCTTAACGCCAGCATCTTCGGCACATAAACCGTGGTTTCATGCGGAAGCGACAGCGACCAGAAATCCGTAGCCTTACCGCGAGCCTTGTTGCTTTTTATCGCTTTCAGCACGCGGCCTTCGCCGCTGTTGTACGCGGCCACGGTCAGCAGCCAGTCACCGCCGAACATCCCGTTCAGCCGCTGCATCATATCCAGTGCGACTTTGGTAGAGGCGACAATATCGCGACGACCGTCATACCACTGGTTCTGCTTAAGACCATAATTACGCCCCGTCTGCGGCACGATCTGCCAGATGCCTGCGGCATTGGCAGAAGAGGTCGCATGAGGATCAAAAGCGCTCTCCACTATGGGTAATAGTACCAGTTCCATCGGCATCTTACGTTGCTTAATCTGCTCGACAATCCAGTACATATACGGCTCAGCCCGTAACGTTACATCGTGGAGATAGCTCTTGTTTCTTAAATACTTTTGTTTTTGTTCGCGTATCCGGGGGTTTTCCGGAACCTTCATCTTCAGCTCATCGCTAATGAAATTCCACAGATCCTGATCTTTCGTCAGGCTGGTCCCATCGTCCTGCCAGCGTGGCGATAACAACCGATCTGCGTTCTGACTGCTCTGTGCTGAAGACAAACTCTGTGCATGCTGTTCGGGGGCGTCGTGCTTAGGCGCCTGGCACCCCACCAGCAGGACCGAGGCGAGTAGTAATATCGCTTTAGCCTTCATGTGTGTGTCATTGTTCGCTTAAAAGACGAGCAACTATACGTGCTCGGGCTGCTCAACACAACCCGAAAAATCAAAAATGGTCTTTCTTCTCGCGTAGAGTTGCAAAAACTTGCCATTCTTGTTGCGGGGGTGTTTCGAAGCCAATAACTTTCTGTAAATCAGCATCTTGCGTACGCAGAAAAACATTTATTTGCCGCTCAAAAGCGAGCGTTACGGGCAAGGAAACCGCATTTTTTGCACGTAACTCCTTAATTTCGCGATAATAGCCCGCTATTTTCGTATCCTGTGGCAGCAGCGAGCAGGCAAACTTCATATTCGATAACGTATATTCGTGCGCGCAGCACACCAGCGTTTCTCCCGGAAGCTGATTAAGCTTTTGAAAAGAATTGAACATCTGTTGAGGGGTACCTTCAAACAGACGTCCACAGCCGCCGGAAAACAGCGTATCACCACAGAAAAGGTAAGGTGCGCTATAGTATGAGATATGTCCTAAAGTATGCCCCGGCGTAGCAATCACACTAAATTCGAGGCCCAAAATAGCGACCTTATCACCCTCAGCGACAAGCCGATTGCTTCCCTTATCTTGTGTCTCTTGCGGGCCGTACACCACCAGATCGGGAAAATGTTGCAGCAGTTCTTTCACGCCGCCAACGTGATCGTGATGATGATGCGTCAGCAGGATCGCCGCTGGCCGCCACTGGTTTTTTTCCATGGCCGTCAGTACCGGTGCCGCTTCGCCCGGATCGACAATCAGGCAGTCGCCCCGATCGTTATTTAATGTCCAGATGTAATTATCCTGAAAAGCCGGAATGCTGGTAAGATTCATTATCGCCTCGTTGACTGGCCGCAATGGAAAGAAGATGGTAAAGCATGAAGCCCGCTAAAACACGCCATATTCGTCACGTGCCGTATTCCTGGGCGGACATCCCCTGGGGAGACTACTATCGTGACGCGCTGACCCGGCATCTGCAACCCTGTCTGGACAGGCTATACGGTTTTCATTTGCTGAAAATCGGCTCGCTGAGCGCGGAAATCGACACGGCAAGCTGCGCCATTTCGCATCAGGTCAACGTTGGCTTACAGGGCGACAATTTGCAGGTTCTGGCCGATGCCGGCAGCCTGCCTTTTGAATCAAAATCGGTTGATGCCTGTTTACTGGCGCACAGCCTGGCCTGGAGCAGCGATCCGCACCGTATTCTGCGCGAGGTAGATCGCGTTTTGATCGATGACGGCTGGATGATTATCAGCGGCTTCAATCTGTTCAGCGTGCTGGGGACGGGCAAACTGGTGCCCGGCCTGCGCCAACGCGTGCCGTGGAACAGTCGGATGTTTACCCAGACCAGGCTGATGGACTGGCTCAGCCTGTTAAACTACGAGGTGGTGCAGCGCTCGCGCTTTCAGGTGCTGCCGTGGAATCGTCAGGGCGGTAAGGTCATCAGCACGCATCTTCCGGCGCTGGGCTGCCTGAGCATTATCGTCGCGCGCAAGCGGACTTTCCCGTTAACGATGAATCCGGCCAAAAAGGCAGCGGCCCAAAGAAGGCTTGCACCCGCCGTTGGCGCAACCAGCCGGATGCGTCGACGCCATCAGGATGCTGACTGATAGCCGATGTCTTCAAAGGATGGATTGCCGGCGGCCGCGCGCGCCAGTTCGTCGCAGCGTTCGTTTTCAGGATGGCCGGCATGGCCTTTTACCCATTCCCAGGTAATTTGATGCTGGCCCAGCGCCGTATCCAGCCGTTTCCAGAGATCGACGTTTTTAACCGGCTTTTTGTCCGCCGTTTTCCAGCCGCGCTTTTTCCAGTTATGGATCCAGCTGGTAATGCCCTGACGCACGTATTGGCTGTCGGTACTCAGCACGACGTCGCAGGGTTTAGTCAGCGCTTCCAGCGCGACGATAGCCGCCATCAGCTCCATTCGATTATTGGTGGTCAGCTGATAGCCGGCGCTGAACGTTTTCTCGTGCTGGCCGTAACGTAAAATTGCGCCGTATCCGCCCGGGCCAGGATTGCCAAGACAAGAACCATCGGTGAAAATTTCTACCTGTTTAGGCATCTCTGGTAGACTCCCTGTGTAAAAACGCCAAGTCTGACATAAAACGGGTCCTATGAGCACAGTAAATACAACGCGTCAGATCGTCCTCGATACTGAAACCACCGGTATGAATATGATCGGGGTGCACTATGAAGGGCACCGCATTATTGAAATCGGCGCCGTTGAGGTGGTAAACCGTCGTCTCACCGGCAACAACTTCCATGTTTATCTCAAGCCCGATCGCCTGGTCGATCCGGAAGCGTTCGGCGTACACGGTATTGCCGACGAATTTCTGGCGGATAAGCCGACCTTCGCCGACATTGCCGACGATTTCCTGGCCTATATAGAAGGTGCCGAGCTGGTGATCCATAACGCCTCGTTTGATATCGGCTTTATGGACTACGAATTCGGCAAGCTTGGCCGCAATATCCCCAAAACCGAAACCTTCTGCCAGATAACCGATAGCCTGGCGATGGCGCGCAGGCTGTTTCCCGGCAAGCGCAACAGCCTGGATGCGCTCTGCTCGCGTTATGAAATAGATAACAGTAAGCGAACGCTGCACGGCGCTCTGCTTGACTCCGAAATTCTGGCCGAGGTCTTCCTGACCATGACCGGTGGGCAGACGTCGCTGAAGTTTTCGATGGAGGGCGACAGGCAGGAGCAGAGCAACGACGAAACCATCTATCGCATCACGCGTCCGGCTTCTGGCCTGTGCGTGATAGCGGCGACGGACGAAGAGATTGCCGAACACGAATCCCGCCTCGATCTGGTGATGAAGAAGGGCGGAAGCTGCCTCTGGCGTGCCTGAAGACGTTGAAATGTCGTAAGAGTCGAAAAAACAGGCAGTCGATCAGCAAGCTTAAGAAAAAGCATTGACGGGATGCAGGCCGCACCGTAATATTCGCCCCGTTCCCGACGGGGAACAAAGCGCGGAGCGGTAGTTCAGTTGGTTAGAATACCTGCCTGTCACGCAGGGGGTCGCGGGTTCGAGCCCCGTCCGTTCCGCCAAGTATCCGGAAAGCCCGATGCAGCAATGCATCGGGCTTTCGTCATTTCGGCATACAGCCCGTGATTTTTATTCCTTTCCGCTTTTCTCTTCCTGAATCAGCCTCGCGGTTCCAAAAGCCTTTATCCACTGCTGTTCAAACTGATTGACCGCGGCGGTAACCGCTGGCGCAGAGAGGATCTGTTCGGCCACATCCAGCGGCAACGTTATTGCTTCGCTGCCAGCCAGCATACACTCCAGCGCCTGGCGAGGCGTTTTGAAGCTGGCCGCCAGCACTTTAGCCCCCGGCGCATGCAGAGCAAGCAGCTGTTGAAGTGCTTCTACTGTCTGAATGCCATTTCCGCCCTGGGCGTCAATACGGTTAACGTAAGGCGCGACATACTCCGCGCCAGCCAGCGCCGAGAACAATCCCTGCGCTGCGCCATAAACGGCGGTGCCCAACGTTGGAATAGCCTCTTTTTTCAGCTGCCTGATTGCCGCCAGGCCTTCTGTCGTAGCCGGAATTTTTACGACCACATCAGGAAGGATCGCGCGCAGCTGTAACGCTTCCTCCACCATCTCTTCCGCCCGGGCGGCAATAACCTGAGCAAAAATTTTGCCCTGGCCGCCCAGCGCCGCCTGCAACTCAGGTAACAGAATGGATAACGGCGTTTTCCCGCCGGCGACAATAGCCGGATTGGTGGTCACGCCCGCCAGCGGCAGTATCCTCGCTAAACGTTTTACCGCCGCTACATCCGCAGTATCAAGATAGAGTTCCATATAGCTCCTTAAGCCTGTTGACGATCGCAATTCCGAAATATTACCCGCTGCGTGAACTTGTTTATTGCCCGGGATCAAAGTTACTTTCATTTGAAAGTACTTAAATCTTCGTACGTAATATGACGGAGGCGGTTCATGATTTTCAATATTCAGCGCTATTCCACACACGACGGGCCTGGTATCCGCACCGTGGTGTTTTTAAAAGGCTGTTCGTTGAAATGTCGCTGGTGCCAGAATCCGGAAAGCTGCTCGCACGAGCGGGAAATCCTGTTTGATAAAAGAGCCTGCCTGTCGGGCTGCGAGTTATGCCAGCTGGCCGTGCCGGACGCCATCGTTCGTCAACAACAACAACTCGTCATTTTCCGGGAGAAGATGCGTCCCAACCATTTCTCCGCGTTGGAAAACTGTTGCCCCACCCAGGCGCTGACGATCTGCGGCGAAGAGAAAAGCGCAGCGGAAATTATGGCCGTAGTCAGGCGGGATAAGCCTTTTTATCAGCGCAGCGCGGGCGGCGTGACGCTTTCCGGCGGCGAGCCTTTTATGACGCCAAACCTCACCGAAACGCTCTTACGGCTCAGCCATCAGGAAGGGATCCATACGGCCGTGGAAACCTGCCTGCATGTGCCGTGGCGTTATATCCAGCCTTCGCTGCCCTGGATCGACCTGTTCCTGGCCGACCTTAAACACACCGACGAAGCGCGTTTTCAGGCATGGACGAACGGTTCGGCGAAGCGGGTGCTGGCTAATTTGTGCAAGCTGGCGGAAACGGGCAAGGAGATCGTCATCCGTGTACCGCTCGTTCCGGGTTTTAATGCCGATCGGCAGTCGATCCGCAGCATAGTGGATTTCACCGCCGATCGATTACGGGCCAAAGAGATCCATTTCCTTCCCTATCACACGCTGGGTAAAAGCAAATATGCCTTGCTTAATCAGCCTTACCTTGCGCCAGCCAGGCCGCTCGATAATCCGGAAATCCTTGCCTTTGCGCAGTCGTACGCGCGGCAAAAAGGCCTGATAACCACGCTAAGAGGATAAAATGATGACCAGACTCAACCTTGATGTTTTAAGCAGCCGTATCAAAACGCATAAAGAAGCCCTGATCGCTATCAGCAAGCCCCCGATTTGTACCGAGCGCGCGCGGCACTATAGCGAAATCTATCAGCAGCATCAGGATAAACCCGTACCGGTTCGCCGCGCGCTGGCGCTGGCACACCATCTGGCGGAACGGACTATCTGGATTCAGCATGATGAGCTGATTGTAGGCAACCAGGCCAGCAAGGTGCGCGCCGCGCCCATTTTCCCGGAATATACCGTGACATGGATCGAAAAAGAGATCGACGATCTGGCGGATCGTCCCGGCGCGGGCTTTTCTGTTTCTGAAGAGGACAAGCGGGTACTGCATGAAATCTGCCCGTGGTGGCGCGGCCAGACGGTGCAGGATCGCTGCTACGGCATGTTTACCGGGGAGCAGAAGGCGCTGCTGGCAACCGGCATCATCAAAGCGGAAGGGAATATGACCTCCGGCGACGCCCATCTGGCCGTCAACTTTCCGCTGCTGCTGGAGAAAGGGCTGGATGGCCTGCGTGAGAAAGTGGCGGAACGCCGCAGCCGCATCGATCTGACGCATCTGAACGATCTGCATGGCGAGCAGTTTTTGAAAGCCATCGATATCGTTCTTCAGGCCGTAACTGAGCATATCAAGCGCTACGCCACTCTGGCCCGCGAAATGGCGCAGGCAGAGAAGAGCGCCGCGCGCCGTGGGGAACTGCTGACCATCGCGGAAAATTGTGACGTGATCGCCCATCGGCCGCCGCAGACCTTCTGGCAGGCGCTCCAGCTTTGCTATTTTATTCAGCTGATCCTGCAAATTGAGTCTAACGGTCATTCGGTCTCTTTTGGCCGCATGGATCAATACCTTTATCCCTGGTATCGCCGCGACGTGGAGCTGGAACAGCATACGGATCGCGAGCAGGCGATCGAGCTGCTGCAAAGCTGCTGGCTGAAGCTGCTGGAGGTCAATAAGATCCGATCCGGCTCGCACTCCAAAGCTTCGGCCGGCAGTCCGCTCTATCAAAACGTCACTATCGGCGGACAGAATCTGCTGGTGGACAAGGCGGTGGATGCCGTCAACCCGCTCTCTTACGCGATTCTGGAATCCTGCGGCCGTTTGCGTTCGACGCAGCCAAACCTGAGCGTGCGCTACCATGCCGGAATGAGCGACGATTTCCTGAATGCCTGCGTGGAGGTTATCCGCTGCGGCTTTGGGATGCCGGCCTTTAACAACGATGAAATCGTCATTCCGCAATTTATCCGGCTGGGCGTCTCAGCGTCCGACGCTTATCAGTATGCGGCTATCGGCTGCATCGAAACGGCCGTGGGCGGCAAGTGGGGCTATCGCTGCACCGGGATGAGCTTTATTAATTTCGCCCGCGTGATGCTGGCGTCGCTGGAAGGCGGACGCGACGCCACCAGCGGCAAAACGTTTCTGCCGCAGGACAAAGCGCTTTCCGCAGGCAATTTCGACAGTTTCAATCGGGTTATGAGCGCCTGGGATGAGCAGATCCGCTATTACACCCGCAAATCGATAGAAATAGAGTACGTGGTGGATGCGGTGCTGGAAGAGAACGCGCACGATATTCTCTGTTCGGCGCTGGTAGATGACTGTATTGAGCGGGCAAAAAGCATCAAGCAGGGCGGCGCAAAATATGACTGGGTATCGGGATTGCAGGTGGGCATCGCCAATCTGGGCAACAGCCTGGCGGCGGTGAAAAAACTGGTGTTTGAACAGGGCGTGGTGGCGCAGCAGGCATTAAGCGAAGCGCTGGCCACCGATTTTGACGGTCTGAGCGGCGAGCAGCTGCGCCAGCGTCTGGTTAACGGCGCGCCAAAATACGGCAACGATGATGATTATGTCGATGAGCTGCTGACGCGCGCTTATCAAACCTATATTGAGGAGCTGAAAAGCTACGTTAATCCACGCCATGGCCGCGGCCCGATCGGTGGCGGTTACTATGCGGGTACCTCGTCTATCTCTGCCAACGTGCCTTTTGGCGCGCAGACGATGGCAACGCCGGACGGGCGTAAAGCGCGAACGCCGCTGGCGGAAGGGGCCAGCCCGGCGTCAGGCACCGATCGCCTGGGGCCGACGGCGGTGATGGGTTCAGTCAGCAAGCTGCCTACCGGATCGATTCTGGGCGGCGTTTTGCTGAACCAGAAGCTGAATCCCGCCGCGCTGGATAATCCGGGCGACAGGCAAAAGCTGATGCTGCTGCTGCGCACTTTCTTTGAAGCGCACAAAGGCTGGCATATTCAGTACAACATCGTCTCGCGGGAAACGCTGCTGGCCGCAAAGGTGCAGCCCGATAATTATCGCGATCTGGTGGTGCGCGTAGCGGGATATTCCGCCTTCTTTACCGCGCTTTCTCCCGACGCGCAGGACGATATTATTGCCCGCACCGAACATAGCCTTTGACGGGGCATCGCAGAGTACAGGCCAGGCTTGATTGTGAGCCGATCTGTACTCTTTTATCCAATAAAAATGAAAGCTTTTAAATAATTTAAGCTGAAAATATGCGTCGCCTTTTTTATTAAAGAGGTGGAATATTTTTGGTCGTTGAATGAAAATAAAAGCCTGTATTTATATACTGCTATGAGGGCTTTTTTATGTACAGGCTAAACCAAATTATCCGTGAGCTGGAGGGGTGTGAACCCTATAAGCCCTTCAGATTCATTACCCGGCGTGAGCGAATCATAAATATTATCAGCGCCTGGGGGCTTGCCTTTAGTGGTATCTGCTTTCTATTATTGTTAATGCTCGCACTCTGGTGCCAGTATAATACGCCAGGCCTTAAAGTCATCTGGCTGGCGACAGCGCTATATTTACTTTGTACTTTAAGTGCGCTCGTAGCCATGTTTATACCTTCGCTCTACGGATTAATAAAAATATTTGGGTGGAAAAAAGAGGCTATAACTGAGCTACTTCTTGAAATCGACCACGATGAAGCTAATGCCAAAAAGCTAAGCTATTATTCAAAGTTAGAATTAGACTATGCCAAACACTGGGTACAGCTGAAAATAAACCGTTTACTCGTCAGAGTCAGCAATGTTTTTGGCGATAAAACAGCTTTAATGGCGCTAATTGGGCTGGCTTATGGCGCCATCAAAGGACTGGGCGGGCCCAACAATTTACTGGCCATGTTTAGTAAAGGATTCTATTCGGTAGAGGGCATTGTTATTCAGGTGTTGGCTTTACTATTAGGGGTTTCTTTAGGGGCTTTGATGCTTAAAAAAATGGCAGGTTACTACGTATACAAGCTTGAATTAATTGAAGCAGCGCTAAAAATTGAAGCTATCAAATCAGAGGAAGGCGCACAGAGCTGAACGTTTTTTTAAGCGAAAGCCTGCCGGTAGCAGGCTTTCTGCCCTTATCATTTAAGCGCGTCTTTTCTCCACCGCTACGCGGCTCGCGTAACGCGGCACAGAGCTTACGCACTCTTCGCGTGCCATCCAGCGATAGCAGCCTGCCGCCAAAGCAACGCCGATAAACCAGCTGAAGTTAGCCACTTCGTGCAGCGAAGGCGAAAAGCTAATCGCCAGCCCAATCAGTACTGAGGGCAGCAGCGCGGCAATCGCTTTAGGATTGAAGCCGCCGCGATACCAGTATTTTCCCTGCGGCGTAGCATTAAAAAGATCGTCCGTTGAAATCTGTCTGCGTTTGACCAGGTAAAAATCGCACAGCAGGATGCCAAACAGCGGGCCGATAAAGGCGCCCAGCACGTCCAGCGTATAGTGGATAAGCTCGGGCGACTGAAACAGGTTCCACGGCGTCAGCAGCACCGATCCTACGGCAGCAATCATGCCGCCGGTGCGGAAGCTAATCTTCTGCGGCGAGCAGTTAGAAAAATCGAACGCGGGCGAAACGAAGTTGGCGACGATGTTGATGCCGATCGTCGCGGTGATCATCGTCAGCAGGCCAACGGCCACCGCCAAATCGCTGCCCACGCGGCTGACCGTTTCAATGGGGTCGGTAATCATATGGCCGAACAGCGACTGCGTGCCGGAAACAATCACCACCGTCACTACGGAAAAAAGCAAAAAGTTAAACGGCAGCCCCCAGCGATTGCCGCGGCGGATCGCCTTCATGCTTTTGCCATAGCGCGCGAAGTCGCCAAAATTAAGCAGCGGCCCGGAGAAATAAGAGACGACCAGCGCCGTCGCGGTCACCATCTGCCAGAGCTGCTGGCTGCCGCTGAGCTGTTTCGTGGAGAGCGTAAAGGAAATACCTTCAAAACCCGTTCTGTATACAATCCAGACCGCCAGCAGCACCATCACCACATAGACCGCCGGGCCGGCCACATCGATAAAACGCTTAATCGCCTTCATGCCGTGCCAGAACACCAGCGCCTGAGCAAGCCACATAAAACCAAAGCAGAGCCAGCCAAGCTGCGACAGGCCCAGCCAGGAAACCTGCGTCATCGGCGCCAGTGAAGGCCAAAACTTCAGCGTTACCAGCATCAGCGCGTTAGCGGCCAGCCAGGTCTGGATACCGTACCAGGCGAACGCGATCAGACCCCGGATCACCGCCGGAATATTGGCGCCGAATACGCCAAAGGCCTGGCGGCAAACGACCGCATAAGGCACGCCGGTCATCTGGCTGGGCTTAGCGATCAGATTAGCGCACAGCTGCACGATGCAAATGCCCGCCAGCAGACAAATCAGCACCTGCCAGCTCGCCAGACCCAGCGTAAAAAAGCTGGCCGCCACCACATAACCGCCCATGCTGTGCACGTCCGACATCCAGAAAGAAAAGATGTTGTACCAGCTCCAGTTCTGCTCGCGCGTCGGGACCAGATCCTCGTTGCACAGCCGCGGGCTGTAGCTGGCGTGCGCTTCCTCTGCGGACGCCGGAGTAACATGTAGACTCTTTGGCATGAAACCTGCTCCTCAACAATTCAACGAAATAGCAAACGGTTGAGAGAGGTATTGCAGGATCCAGGCCAGAAGTTGAATTCATGTATACAAAATAAGCCAATCGTGTGTACGATTTTAGGCAAGATAAACCTGAGCGGACCAGGAAATGAAAAGTGAAAGCGGCCTGAAAAGGGCTACCGACCTGAATGACAAAGACGAAGCTATCTTTCAGGCGCTGATGAAGGCGATGGTGGAGCGTCAGCTGCCGCCGGGCAGCAAACTGCCGGAAGAAGCGCTTGCCGACGTCTTCGGCGTTAGTCGAACCGGCATCCGTAAAGTGCTGACTCGCCTCGCTGCGGTGCAGATGGTGGTGTTAACGCCCAAGCGTGGTGCACAAGTTGCCACGCCTTCGACAGAAGAAGCGCAGGACATCTTCCGTACGCGTGAACTTATCGAATGCGCCAATCTTCCCACCGTGCTGGCGCACTGTCAGTCTACCCATCTGGTCGCGCTGGAAAACCTAATCCAGCAGGAACAGCAGGCGCATGACGAGCGTGACGGCCCGGCGGCGATCCGGCTTTCCGCCGCGTTCCATATTCAGCTTCAGGCGATCTCCGGTAACCAGGTGCTGACCGAGATGGTGACCCGACTGACCCAGCGTTCGTCGCTGGTGATTGCGGCCTGGGGCGCGCCGTGGCAGCAGGGCTGCCGCTGTGACGACCACGACAGGCTGATCGGCCTGCTCAGACAAAAAGCGCTGGTGCCGCTTACTGAAGCAATGCGGCAACATTTTGCGCATATAGTAGCGAGCCTGCATTTCGAGCGCGGCGGCGAAACGCTGCCGGATTTCGCCAGCCTGTTCACCGGTTTTGGAGGCGCGAATGACCGTTAAACAGCTTATTCAGGTTATCAATCCCAATACCAGCCTGGCGATGACCGAAACCATTGGCGAAGCGGCGCGCGCCGTAGCATCGCCGACGACGGAAATCCTGGCGGTTTGTCCCTCGGAAGGGGTTCCCTCAATCGAAGGGCATTTTGACGAGGCCGTCGCCGCTATCGGCGTGCTGGAGCAAATAAAAGCCGGACGCGAGCAGGGCGTCTGCGGGCACGTTATCGCCTGCTTTGGCGATCCGGGGCTGCTGGCGGCGCGTGAACTGGCTTCGGGGCCGGTTATCGGCATTGCGGAAGCCGCTATGCATATGGCTACGATGGTTGCCACGCGCTTTTCCATCGTCACCACGCTGCCGCGCACCGTTATTATCGCGCGTCATCTTTTACAGCAGTACGGCTTTGAACCGCATTGCGCCGCGCTGCATGCTATCGATCTGCCGGTACTGGCGCTGGAGGATGGCACAGGGCTGGCGCAGGAAAAAGTGCGTGAGCGCTGCATCCGCGCAAAAAAAGAGGACGGCAGCGGCGCCATTGTACTGGGCTGCGGCGGCATGGCCCGGCTGGCGCGGGAACTGACGCAGGAGCTGAATATGCCGGTTATTGACGGCGTGGGCGCGGCGGTAAAAATGGTGGAATCGCTGGTGGCGCTGGGGCTGTCGACCAGTAAGCATGGCGATCTGGACTATCCGCTGCGAAAAAACCTGTCGGGTCAGTTTAAGCGCCTAAACTAAGTTATCTTGCTCTGGAACAGGACTACGATCATGACCGATGCTGATGAAAAGAAAGAGTACAGCTTCAATAAAAACTATCCCCGCGATCTGATCGGCTACGCCGGAAAGCCGCCCCATGCGGCCTGGCCGGACAATGCACGTATCGCCGTGCAGTTTGTTCTGAACTATGAAGAGGGCGCGGAAAACAGCGTGCTGCATGGCGATACCGGCTCCGAGCAGTTTTTATCGGATATTATCGGTGCGGCCAGCTATCCCGAGCGCCATATGTCGATGGAATCGCTGTATGAATACGGCTCGCGCGCCGGTTTCTGGCGCATCCACAACGAGTTCCAGAAGCGCGGCCTGCCGCTAAGCGTTTTTGGCGTGGCGATGGCGCTGGCACGTCATCCGGAAATCGTCGAGGCGATTAAAAACGCCGATTACGACGTGGTCAGCCACGGCTGGCGCTGGATCCACTATCAGGGGATGGATGCAAAAACCGAGCGGCAGCATATGCAGCAGGCGGTGGATACGCTGACCGATCTTTTTGGCAAAGCGCCAACCGGCTGGTATACGGGACGCGACAGCCCGAATACGCGCAGGCTGGTGGTGGAGCAGGGCGGCTTTACCTACGACAGCGACTATTACGGCGACGATCTGCCATTCTGGACAAAGGTGACCTGTCAGGACGGGACGGTCAAGTCGCACCTGATCGTACCTTATACGCTGGAAACCAACGACATGCGTTTCGCCACGCCGCAGGGCTTTAACACGGCGGAGCAGTTTTACACCTATCTGAAAGACAGCTTTGACGTGCTGTATGAAGAGGGTGAAACCGCGCCGAAAATGCTTTCCATCGGCATGCACTGCCGTTTGCTGGGCAGGCCTGGCCGCTTCCGCGCATTGCAGCGCTTTCTGGATCATGTACAGCAGCATGATAAGGTCTGGATCTGCACGCGTCAGCAGATTGCCGACCACTGGATAAAGACGCACCCGGCGCCGGAGGCGTAAGTAAACCTGTCAGGAAGGCATGATGTGCCATCCTGACAGGATCGCCAGCAGAGGCAAAATTGGCTATCGGGTCGACCTTGAGCTGGCAAAACCACGAATAGCCGCTTCAGCCAGGCTTGCTGCCGTATCAACAATCGGCAGCAACTGCTGAGGATGGCTTTTAAGTAAGGGGCTGATGTCCGTACAGGCAATAAGCAGCGCTTGGGCGCCAGCTTCCTGCGCCAGAGAAATCAGCGCCCGCCACTGCGTTATCACTTCAGGATCGGTAAATCCGTTTTGCTTAATCAGCGCTATCAAACGCGTTGTGCTCGCACGTAATGGCTCAGAAGAGACACAGCGCTTTCCTGTCAGATGTAGACGCTGCTGATAAAAACCCGCATCAAGCGTAGCCTCAGTAGCAATCACGGCGATGTTCTCCGCTGCGGCAAGGCGTTCAAGCGCGCAGTCGGCAATATGCAGGACAGGAATGCCAGCGCTGGCCGCCTGCATTTCAGCAAAGTAGCAATGGGCTACATTGCAGGGCACCACGATCAAATTGACCCCGACTTTTACCAGATCGCTAATGCCATCGCGCAGTGCCGCTGACATTGCGGCATCTTCAACCGCCCGGTCAGGGAAAAAAGGCGTCGGCAAGGAAATAATATGCATCTTGGGATAGTCGATATCGAACCTGGCCCCGTATTGCTTTTGGCACTCATCCACCAACATATCGATAAAAGGCGCGGTGGAGCGCGGCCCCATACCGGCCAGCACCCCAATACTGTAAGGCATTACGCTCTCTCCCTTTGATAACGGACAAAATTCATCATACATAGCGCCAGCAGTAAAAAAGAAATTATTAACAGCTCAACAGAGATATCAAGCGCGCTGCGAAGAGGATTCAGCGTAGAAAGGGCAATCACGCATCCTGCGCCCGTCATCGCAATAGCGCCTACGGCTGCGCCCGCATAACCTGCTTTCTTGCCATACAGATCCATGCATCTGGCCGTCGAGCTGGGCGTCACGATGCCTTCGCCAAGCGCGACGATGGTCATAGGAATAATGAAGGAAATAATAGCGTTGGGTAACATCTTACTGAGGATCAGCATGGATGCAGAGCCGGTAAGGATGAGTAACACGCCGACAGTGCAAATCGTCGTCACCTCAAAACGGGCAGAGAGTTTCGAGACGATAAAGTTTCCGGCCATTACACAGGGCACAATAGCCAGCGGAACCAAACCAAACTCCTGTGGAGAAAGATGGAAGTTATCCTGAAGGATATAAGAAGCAGAAAGCAGGAAAACCAGCTCTGCGGCATAACCCAACATATTAAACAATGCCATTCTCATAAACTCACCGTGGCTAAAAATATCACGGTAGTTTTTCCCCAGTCGGACCAGCGTAAACTTGTTTGCTTCGTCTCCGACATTTTCGTTGGTTTCAGGAAGCGAAAAGTAGAGGTAAACAATAAAGCAGAAGGCCATCACACACAGCGTGGCGAAATTAATCCGCCAGCCTAAAAAACCCTGAATGGCTCCACCTGCCATAGGTGAAATCGCGGGCGTTACGGACATAAACATGACCAATATGCCCATAAGTTTCAGTAATTTTTTACCGTGTGACATATCCCGAGCGATGGCGCGAGCGACCGGGCCGACACAGCCTACTCCCAGACCAGTCACGATCTTGCCGGCCAGGAAAGCAGGGCCGGACGTGGCCAGAAAACAGGCAAGATTACCAAGAAAAAAAATCGATAAGCCGATCAGGGCAACAGGGCGGCGGCCATAATAGTCCGAGAGCGGGCCATAAAAAAGCTGCGACAGACCAAAAGACACCAGCGTTAACGTCACTGAAAGTTGTAAAAGGGCATCGGTAGTGCCCAGTGGAGAACGCATATGGGGTAAGGAAGGAATAAATAGCGTGTTGTTAAACTGGCCCATAGCGACCAGTAAAACGATAATTATTCCAACTGAAAGGCTGCCCGACTGCTTATTTGGTAATGACGGCACCATATTCACCTTTGTCAGTAATCATCTTTATTTTTGCTAAATCATCAAAAACATCTTCAGATTTTCCTGTCAGCGTCCCTATAGCTGACCAGTTGCTTTCCCCTAACGCGGGAATGACCGTGCCCATATTGACAGCCAGATGATGCGAAGAAGCGGGGTCAGGAAGATCAAATCGCAACAGTCTTGCGCTTTCCGCCAGGCCATAAAGGATCCCCGTAACGTCCTCGCGAACCGGGCTGTCAAAAAAGCTGTTCTCAATAACAGGCTTTTGCAAGACAGCAACGCTGATAGCATGCTCAAAGATTTTTACCGGACTGATATCATAGGCAAATGCAATCAGCTCCATCACATTCGTGCCGCCGGGCCTGCCCATATTGGCATCGATAAGCCTGACTTCATCGCCGTTGACCATAAACTCAATATGGAAAAAGCCATAGTTAAAATCGGCGCGGTCGATTAGCGTACTGACAACGTTTTTACATTTGTTGTAAGCCGTATTGCCCATGTCGTTCTGGTAGGGGAATTTATGCTGTACTTCTGTATTTCCATACTTAAAACGCTTTGTAGCGCCGATAAAATCGACCTTATTCTGACAGGCATAACCCTCTATACTGACCAGTTCACCGTCAAAAAATTCCTGAATAATATATTGATTAGGATTGAGGTAATCCGGGATCTTCTCAATAGCGAGAGAGATTTTTTCCTTGAATTCATCAAAGCTTTGGAAGGTAAAGGTGCCTATTGCGCCCGCCGTCAGGCCGGGTTTAGCAATGTATTTTGCTGCTCCTGAAGCAGCAATAAAGTCTTCGATGGTTTTTTCAGGCGTGACCTGCCACTCGATGCCCAGGGAGGCGGGAATATATTCAGGAATAATTTCATTAACCCAGGCTTTATCCTTCAGATTAAGCACGCTGGCTGAAACCCCAGGAAGACCAAGCTCTTTGTTTGCCGTGGCGATAATGGCCAGGCGGCTGTCCAGAAGCGTGGTCAGGCCCGCAATTTTCTCTCTGCCGAACGCGTTCACCACGCGTTTAATATCTTCGATCTCTGTGGTTTCGCAGAAAATAGCCCTTTCCTGCGCCAGCTGGATCAAGGCATCGCCTTCCTGGTTCCAGTAATTAGTCAGGAAAATTGGCTCATAGCCCAGATTTCTGATCGCACGAGCGATATAGGAAACGCCCAGAAAAGACGCTTCTACAACCATGATATGTTTTTTCATACGGCTTCCTGAATTTTCTTTACGTAAAGTCTTTGTAGCCAGCGATCTTTACCATCAAATACCGGTTTAAACAGCGAACGGCCGTGTAGCATTTGGTTATTATCAATAATTAATGCGGAACCGGGTGAAAGCAGAGCTTCAAAAGCATATTCATTAAACAGGGCTCTTAGTTTCTCAAACAGCGATTTGGCTTCCGGCGTGCCGCAATGAACCACGCCGCGATTAAAATTGAAGCAGAAACTTCCGCCTTTGCTGAAATCGGCTAAGGATCTACGGTAATAAATATCATCGCCACCTGAAAAAGAATAAGGCGCTCTTACAAAGTATATTTTCTGCTGAAGCAGATTTATCTCTTCTTCAGATAATTGTGCGAGCACCTCCGGCACGTTGACTAACGTCGTGGGAACGTTTTGCTCAGTGCGGCTTCTGACTGCCGTTAACAGCAGATAATCTGGTTTATTATCGTCGAAAGCTATTTCCGTATGAAATTCAAGATCCACTTCCGAACCTGTACCTGAAGCGACCGTTTCGTCACCTTTTACAGGATAAAGATTGTGTATATAACGACCGCTGTTTTCCTGTTCGTAAGCGTGAGGCATACCCAACAAGGAGGATAAATATACCAGCGTTTTTTCTGTAATCGAATTCCCGGTTGGAATATCTACTACTTTTTTCAGCGGCGTGTCTGGTTTGCTGTCGTCTGTTGGAAACCCCGAGACTATAGCGTAGCCCTGACGGGCTACGCACTCACGTATTTGACTCGATATTTCATCTTTCGGATCGATGATGCTTTTAATTTCTCTGTGAAGCGTAATAATAGCATCGTTGGTTGTCAGATTTTTATCAGCATACTCTTGCCTGAATCGTTCCCGACATGCTGTTGGCATTGCGATCGCCGCGCTATCCCTGGTTGGGACAGCATATAAGGACTCATCTCTCTTGAGCTTTTCCGTAATCATATAGCCCTCGGGAAAATGGTTAAACCGATTCTTTTTCTTTAAAGAAAGTTTCGTTAATAGTGCGGTTCGGCCCTAAATCGTGATACTGCACGATATCGAGAATGGATTCGCAACCGCTCATAAACCTGATAATACGTTCCAGTCCAATACCAAAACCTGCGGTCTGAATTTGCGACTTATCTTTCCATGCCGCGTATTCATTACTGTATGACTTACCGAGTTTTTGTGATTGCTGATGAATATCCTGTGCGGTTTTAGGCCGGATACCACCCGTTGTTAATTCACCATAACCGAAAGGCAGCATAAGATCGTAAGTGTCATAGCTTCCTTTTTCATTTTGATGGTAAATAGAGTCGCGGACACCTTCCGGATAGTCATAAATCCAGAATGGAATATCAAAAAGCTGCGTTAATTTTTCATCTTCTTCTGCGGTGAAATCTCTTTTGAGATCGGGAGAATTGCCAATCAACCGGTGACCTTCCGCAAAAGTAATAGTGGGGTAACCTGATTTTGCTAATGCCTTGATATTGCGTAAACCCGTTTCTGAATGCTGCAGCGTAGGGTCTTCCAAAATCGATTTTGCCATTGAGGTCAGTATTGTTTCACCCTGTTTGAATACGTCACTCATACTGCTGGTACGCCACTCGATTTCAAACTGGAAAAAGTTATAAAGGTGCTTCCCTGAGTTTTCTTCACCCTCCATCACTAATCTGAGGCAAGGCGCAACGCAGTACACTTTATCCAGAAACTCTAATGACATTTGTTTTTCAACGACGTGGCTTACAGGAAGGTAATATTTTTCTTTCCCTTTTACCTGTACGTTTCCAGGCCGATCGGCAACGATTTCTGGCAGATCTTTATCGCCCAGCACTGCAATTGAATGTCTGGCTCCGGGTTCAAAGCTGGAAGAAACAATGCTGGGCAGGATTTCGGTAAAGTTGTTTTCTGCCGCTGATTTTCTCAGGCCATTTAAAACGCGTCCGCTCCAGGCATAGGTTTCCTGGTAGGAAAGGTTCGGCTTAGACATGATGATTCTCCCTATACGATTTGTTTTACAGGCTGTAGATTTTTTATACATTTCAGCCTGTATATAAATTGGTTGCATTGGCCGTATGCTGGGATTGTTATTCCCATTAAGCATTAGTCGTAGCCGGTTAATGCATTCGTGCTGCTTTATGTTTAATTTGCAGTCACATAATCTAAATTGGATCATTGTTAATATCAATGGTTTTGAGGTTATCTATAACTTATTGTTTTAAATGTGATTTTCTTCATGATTCGTTCTTTATTAACACTTATTAACATAACTATACTTCAGTCTTTTTTATCTTTAATCTTGGTTGGCAGAGTCTATCTGGTAATATCTATTTATACTTTGCATCTATTTTAAACAGCTGACATATGCTGTTGGTAAGCTAAAACGATCTTTTTTATATAAAATGTGGTGCTGACAGGAAGGGAAAATAAGGAAAGGTTGTGTGTAATTTTCAATCAATACACGGAGGTGCGACATCAAGTATTGAACAAAAAATAACCTTACTCATGACGTACAGAGGGTACTGCAAATATGCATCGTAGCTAATAATATGTTTATCGTAATTTATGCCCTATATTTTATCGGGCCTGCTTTTTTTGGGGCTTGGTCACGCTGCTTTATTCTGCGCACAGAAATTAAACAGGAATTTTAAGGACGGCGGTAAACCAATAGAGACTGGTTGATAATTAAGCGCTTAAATAAACTGATGCGGTCCATTTTTTAATGCGTATCTGGTTACGGATTAAACGACCTTAAGGCCTGGCTCTCTCCCGCAAACAGGTGACAGAAAAGAGCCTGGCCCTGGTAAAAGCATTTTCAGGCTAAAAAATAGCCGGTCGGGCTTCTGCCGGGTCTGCGGATTCACTCCTGGTGAAACGGCATTATTCGCCGCACGTTATCAGGCTGACCTGCGCGGCGACAATCCGCCAGCCTTGCGGCAGCTTCACCCATGTCTGCTGCTGACGACCAATCTTATCCGTTCCCTCACGGGTAAACTCTGTGCTGCATACCGCGTAATCATCGCCAAACGTGGTGATTACCGTATTACGCAGCTGACGAGCCAGGCCCTGTGCAGGACGCGCGGCGCGGAAAGCGCGGATCGCCTCAATCCCGTATAAATTTTCTCCTGCGCCCAGCCGCACGGTGCGCTCGTCATGCCAGAACAGCTCGTCGAGCACGTCGATATCGTTGCCGGTCAGCGCCTGCTCGTAGCGATAAAAAGCTTCGGTAACCTCTGCCAGCACCGAGGGGCGATTAATTTTATCCGTCATGCTGTCAATCCTCCTGCTACAGGTGCTTTAGCTATGCCCATTTTCTCCAGCGTCCATGCCACGCGCAGGCAGGCTTCTTCTTTAAACGGCGCGGCGATAAGCTGTAGGCCGATCGGCATGCCGCCCGGCGTTTGCAGCGGCACGGTCGTCACGGGCAGCCCCAGAAAGGAGATGGGCTGCGTCAACATGCCCATGCTGGCGCGGATGGGCAAATCGCTGCCGTTGATATGCATCGTTTCCTGTCCAATCAGCGTGGCGCTGGTGGGCGTGGCGGGCGCAATCAGCACGTCAAACTGCCCGAACAGGGGCAGCACCCGCTCACGAAAATAGTGGCGGAAGCGCTGCGCCTGCACGTACCAGGCGGAAGGCGTCATCGCACCGGCCAGCAGGCGCTCGCACGACAGCGGCTCAAAACGCTCCGGCTGCGTGCGCAACGCGGGCAGCCAGGCGTTGCCGCCTTCGGCAGCGGTCAGGATAAACGCGGCGGTACGGGCCAGCGCGGCCTCCGGCATCAGCACCTCTTCCTGCGCATCAAGCGCTTTTGCGGCCTGCGCGACGGCTGCGCGGGCATCGTCATCACACCAGGTTTGAAAATAGCCGCCCAGCACGGCGCACCGCAGGCCCTGTGCGCCTTGCTCCAACAGGCGATGAACAGGCTGGATCGCTTTTTCCGCCTGAAAGCTATCCTGCGGATCGCGGCCCTGTAACGCATCGTAAACCAACGCCAGATCTTCGGTGCTGCGGGCGAAAGGCCCGATATGATCGAGGCTGGCGACAAAGGGCTGGCTGCCGCTGCGCGACAGGCGGCCAAACGTCGGCTTCAGGCCAAAAATGCCGCACAGCGAAGCCGGTACGCGGATCGAGCCGTTGGTATCCGAGCCCAGTGAAAAATGCACCAGGCCAGCGGCGACGGCCGCCGCCGAGCCGCCAGAGGATCCCCCGGCGATACGTTGGCTATCGTGAGGGTTACGCGTGGCGCCGTAATGGCTGTTTTCCGTGGTAAAACCGTAGGCATAGGCGTCCATATTCACCATGCCGGACAGCAGCGCGCCCGCCTCGCTGAGCTTGCTCACTGCCCAGCTGTCTTTTTTGGCCGCCGGGCGATCGCTGAGCAGGCTGGCACCCGCCAGCGTGGTATGGCCCGCAACGTCAAAAAGATTTTTTACCGCGCAGGGAATGGCCGCCAGCGCGGGTAACGGACGATCCTCTTTGCGCCGACGATCGAGACGATCGGCCTCGCTCAACATGCGATCCCGCGTTACGCTCGTCCAGGCATTGATCGTCGGATCCAGCCGCTCGATCCCGTCCAGCGTTTGCTGCGCGATTTCTCTGGCGCTCAGCTCGCCTTTAAGCAGCGCGCTTTTTAGTTCGGCAATGGAAAGGGAGCTTAGCGTCATGCTTTATATACTCCTGCGATTTCCTGACGTTCATCCAGCGGGAACGCCATCAGCGGCGCGGCCATCTCGGCAATACGTGAAAACTGCACCAGCAGCTCGGCGCGACGACGATCGTCCATCGGTACGCCCAGCACCTGCTCCATGTGGGCCAGATAAGCCGTCCAGTCAATTTCGGTGTTCATAATGTTCTCCTGTTAAAAACCGGCCGCGCTGCCGTTGCTGCGGGGATCGCTGGCGCCTTCCAGCATGCCGTTGGTATGGCGGACAATCGCGCCTGCGTGGCCGACCGCCTCGCTGAAATCCTCCAGCGCTTCGACTTCATGCCCCAGCTCGCGCAGGCGGGTAAAGGTGGCGGCGGAAAAACGGCCCTCCAGCTTCAGCGAATCGGAAGCCTGGCCCCAGGTGCGGCCGAGCAGCCAGCGCGGCGCGCTGACGCACTGCTGTAGCGGCATTCCCTGCACCACGTGACGGGTAAAAATGGCGGCCTGAGTCTGCGGCTGGCCGTCGCCGCCCATCGAGCCGTAGACCATGGTGCGGCCATCGTTCAGCCGTGCGGCGGCGGGATTAAGCGTATGAAAAGGCTGTTTGCCCGGTGCTAAAGCCAGCAGGTGTTCGGGATCCAGGCTAAACGCCGCGCCGCGATTTTGCCAGGTGATGCCGGTGCCGGGCAGCACCACGCCGCTGCCGAATTCGTGATAGATGCTCTGAATAAAAGAGACGGCAAGGCCGCTGCTGTCCATCACGCCCATCCACACGGTATCGCCCGGCCCTTTGCCGGTTCCCCAGCCGGCCGCGCGGCTGTCGCTGATTTGCCCCGCCAGCGTTTCGAGCTGGTCGGAATCAAGCAGCGCCTGCATCTCTTCGCGCATATGCAGCGGATCGGTGATATAGCGGTCGCGCAGGCCGAAAGCCAGCTTGGTCGCCTCCACGATGCGGTGCACGGTCTGCACCTCGTCTGCTTCCGCCATATTCAGATGATTGGTGATGCCCAAAATCGCCAGCGACACCAGGCCCTGGGTCGGCGGCGTCATATTAAAGACCTCGCCGTACTCGTGGCGGATGCTTAATGGCTTACGGCGCTTCGCCCGATGCTTATTAAGATCTTCCAGCGTAATCGGCATGCCAAGCGCCGACATTTCTGCCGCCAGGCGATTAGCCAGCGAGCCGCGATAAAAGCTGTCCAGCCCCTGTTCCGTCAGGATGCCCAGCGTGTTTGCCAGCGCCGGTTGGGTAAAGCGGCTGCCGGCGCGCGGCACCTCGCCATCCGGCAGGAAAGCGGCCGCGAAGCCCGGCTGCGCCGCCAGCTCGTGATATTTGCCGGCGGTTGCGGTCGACTGCGATTGGGTGACGGGAATGCCGTCCGCCGCATAGCGGATCGCATCGGCCAGCAGGCGTGAAACGGGCATCACGGCACCGCTAAGCTCGTTGGCTATCGTCAGCGCTTCTGACCAGCCGCTGACCGTTCCGGCTACCGTCAGCGCCGATTTTGGCCCGCGATGGGGGATAGCCGCCGCGCCGTCATAAAAAGCGAAATCGGCCAGCGATCCGGCCGCGCCGCTGGCGTCGATGGCGATGGGATCGCCCTGCGGCGGCATAATCAGCCAGAAGCCGTCGCCACCCAGCCCGTTCATATGGGGATAAACCACGGCGATCGTGGCCGCCGCCGCGACCATCGCCTCAATAGCGTTGCCGCCTTCGCGCAGAATGGCCAGCGCGCTTTCACTGGCGAGATGATGAGGCGTTACGGCCATGCCAAGCGGAGCGAGATTACTTTGTATCATCACGTTCTCATTTTCAGGGACGGAGCAGAAAGGGAAGCAAGAGCTGTTCCAGTTTGTTGCAGCCGGAACGGCAGGGCAGTGAAAATACGCATCCGGCTTGCAAGATGAAGGTGAACTTTTCTGCCCGGCACGTTATTTGTATACGTTATCTTCTCTGAAACAAAAGTTACAAGGTTCATATCATGAAGCAGCTTGATGAGCGCCTGAGAAATCACTATCCCCAGCTTTCTCCGCAGGAGCAGCGCGCGGCGGATTTCATCTTCGATCATTTTGACGATTTGATTAGCTATAACAGCGCAGAGCTGGCGCGGCTCAGCGGCGTTTCTAAAGCGACCGTCAGCCGCTTATTCAAGCGTCTTGGCTATGAGAAATATCGCGATATGCGCGACGAGTTGCGTACGCTGCGCCAAAGCGGCATGCCGCTGACCGACAATCGCGACGCGGTGCAGGGCAACACGCTGCTGGCGCGCCACTACAAGCAAGAGATGGCAAACCTGACGCAGTGGGTAAGCCAGCTGGACGCCGCGCAGTTCGGCGAGGTGGTGCAAAGACTGGCCGCCAGCAGGCGCATCTTTATTGTCGGTATGCGCAACTCCTGGCCGGTGGCGCTGCACCTTCGGCAGCAGCTGTTGCAGGCGCGCGGCGAGGTCTCCGTCGTACCGCAGCCGGGGCAGACGCTGGCGGAAGAGCTGCCGGATATGACGCCGGACGATGTAGTGGTGGTGATTGCCTTTCGCCGTCGTCCGCGCATCATTAAGCCCCTGCTGCAACAGCTTCAGCAGGCTGGCGTGCCCACGCTGGTGATTTGTGAGCCGCAGGCGCAGGCGATCCTGGCGCTGGCGACATGGCAGCTTTGCGCGCCGCTGGACAGCGTGTCCGCTTTCGACAGCTATGCCTGCGCCAACAGCCTCATCAACCTGCTGACCAATGCGCTGCTGCATGAGCTGTTAAGTAAAGGTCGTCAGCGCATCCATCATATCGCTAATCTGTACGGCCAGCTGGACGAGCTGGAACAACGCTGACAGGGCACCATTTTGGTGCTTTGCTTTATTTCAGGGCAGCGCCGCAGGCATCGGGAAACCATTTTCTGAACTTGCTGACATGCTTCTTTTTCTGCCTTATCTCCTGCTTTCTGGCTGGTTTGAAACCGCTTTTTCCTTTGTTTGCGTGCTGTTCCACGGCTGGCGATCCCTTTTTCCGTGGCTGGCACATTAGTTGCAAATGATTATTTCAGGAATCTTTCGTTTCATATTGGCTTAACCGGGGAAGAGAAAATGAAAAAAACGTTACTGGCGATCGCGGGCGCAGTATTGCTGTTCACCCAGGCCGCACAAGCGGATCAGTTGCAGGATATAGAGAAACGCGGCGTGCTTCGCGTCGCCGTGCCGCAGGACTTTCCGCCGTTTGGCTCGGTCGGCACCGAGCTACAGCCGCAGGGTTACGATATCGATATGGCGCGCTACCTGGCCAGCCAGATGAAACTTAAGTTACAGCTGGTGCCGGTCACCAGCGCCAACCGCGTCCCCTATTTACAGACGGATAAAGTGGATCTGGTGATCTCCAGCCTGGGTAAAAATCCCGAGCGGGAAAAAGTTATCGCCTTCAGCCGCGCCTATGCGCCTTTCTTCCTGGGCGTTTTCGGGCCGAAAGAGGCCGAACTGAAAGCGGCAGCCGGGCTGAGCGGCAAGTCGATTGGCGTAACTCGCGGCGCGGTAGAGGATATGGCATTAAGCGATATTGCGCCCAAAGACGCGCAGCTGAAACGCTATGAGGATAACAACACCACGCTGTCGGCCTACCTGTCGGGCCAGGTACAGTATGTGGCGACCGGCAACCTGGTGGTGGCGGCGATTGCGCGCCAGAACGCAGACAAAGCGCCGGTGGCTAAGTTTATGCTGAAAGATTCGCCCTGTTTTATCGGGATGCGCAAAGGCGAACCGGCGCTGAAGGCGAAGGTGGATGGCCTTATCGAACAGGCGATCAAAGATAAAACGCTGAACGGGCTGTCGCAGCAGTGGCTGAAAGCGCCGTTGCCGGCCGACTTCAGCGCGTAAGGGCCGGCCGATGACGGAGCAACTCGACTTTCCGGCGCTGCTGCCTTACTGGCCGCAGCTGCTGGCCGGACTCTGGATCACTATTCAGCTGACGGTGATGGCGACGGCGGGCGGCGTGGCGCTCGGTATTCTGGGCGCGGCGCTGCGTAGCGGACGGCCTTCGGCGCTCAGCCGCCTGTGGGGCTGCTACGTTGAGCTGATCCGCAACACGCCGTTTGTGGTGCAGCTGTTCTTTATCGTGTTTGGCCTGCCGAACCTGGGGCTGAAGCTGACCGCTGGCGAAGCGGCGCTGCTGGCGATGCTGATCAACCTGGGCGCCTACAGCACGGAAATTATCCGCGCCGGGATCCAGGTCACGCCGAAAGGCCAGTGGGAAGCGGGCCGGGTACTGGGCCTGACGCGGTCGCAGACTTTCCTGCGCGTGGTTTTGCCGCCTTCTTTAAAGCGCATTTATCCGGCGCTGGTCAGCCAGTGCATCATTGTGATGCTGGGATCGTCCGTGGTCTCGCAGGTTTCGTATGAAGAGCTGACTTTTGCCGCCAACCTGATCCAGTCACGCACCTTTTTAAGTTTTGAGGTCTATCTGGTCACCACACTGATTTATCTGGCGCTGTCGATCGCCATGCGTCAGCTGCTGCTGGCGGCCGGACGTAAATGGCTGGGAGGAACGGCCTGATGACGACATTTACCGACTGGGACATTCTGCGCAATTTACTGCTGGCGGCGCGCTGGACGCTGCTGCTGTCGCTGACTGCGTTCTTCGGCGGCACGCTGGTGGCGATGCCGCTGGTGATGGTGCGCCTGACGCGCCGCCGCTGGCCTAACCGGGTTATCAGCGCCTGTATCGAGCTTTTTCAGGGCACGCCGCTGCTGATGCAGCTGTTCCTGGCGTTTTTCGGCGTGGCGCTATTCGGCATCGACGTCTCGCCGTGGACGGCCGCCTCGCTGGCGCTGACGCTCTATACCAGCGCCTTTCTGATCGATATCTGGGTGGGCAGCATTAACGCGTTGCCGAAAGGGCAGTGGGAAGCGTCGCGCTGCCTGGGGCTTGCCAAAGGCCAGACGCTGTATCGCGTGGTGCTGCCGCAGGCGCTGCGTATCGGCATCGCGCCGACCGTGGGCTTTGCCGTACAGGTGGTCAAAGGCACCGCGCTGGCGTCGATTATCGGCTTTGTCGAGCTGACTAAAGCGGGCACCATCCTGAATAACGTGACCTACCAACCTTTTAAAGTTTTCGGGCTGGTGGCGCTGGGCTACTTCCTGATCTGCTATCCGCTGTCGCGCTACAGCCAGTACCTGGAGAAAAAATTCAATGCCGCTCATCACCATTAATCAGGTACAGAAATATTACGGCGCCAACCACGTGCTGAAAGGCGTGGATCTGGACATTGATATGGGCGAGGTCATCTCGATTATCGGCCGCAGCGGCTCGGGGAAAAGCACGCTACTGCGCTGCATCAACGGGCTGGAAGGCTATCAGGAAGGTAGCATCAAGCTGGGCGGCATGACCATTACCGATCGCGATTCGCAGGCGCGGGAAATCAGCCGCTCCGTCGGCATGGTGTTTCAGAACTTCAACCTGTTTCCGCATATGACGGCGCTGGAAAACGTCATGCTGGCGCCCAGGCGCGTGCTGAAAAAGAAAGAGGTGGAATGCCGGGCGCTGGCGGCGCAAATGCTGGAGAAGGTCGGCCTCGGTGAGCGCATGGATTACTACCCGTCCAGCCTTTCCGGCGGCCAGCAGCAGCGCGTGGCGATTGCGCGGGCGCTGGCGATGACGCCCAAAGTGTTACTGTGCGATGAAATCACCTCGGCGCTCGATCCGGAGCTGGTGGGTGAAGTGCTGAAGGTGCTTGAGCAGCTGGCCCGCGAAGGCATGACGCTGATTTTAGTCACGCACGAAATGAATTTTGCCCGGGAAGTGGGCGACCGCGTGGTGTTTATGCATCAGGGCCGCGTCTGGGAGCAGGGCGACAGCAAAAGCGTGTTCGCCAGCCCGCAGACGGCGGAGCTGAAACAGTTTATCTCATCGGTGCGCGGCCTGAGCTGAGCACCGGATCTGCAAGAGAAGGAAACGAAATGGATGTAACACGCTATCCGCAAATTAATCCGCCGCAGCGCCTGTTGATGGGGCCTGGGCCTATTAACGCCGATCCTCGCGTATTGCGCGCCATGTCCAGCCAGCTGCTTGGGCAGTACGATCCGGCCATGACGCACTATATGAACGAGGTGATGGAACTGTATCGCGGCGTGTTTCGCACGCAGAACCGCTGGACGCTGTTGGTTGACGGCACCTCGCGCGCGGGCATCGAGGCTATTCTGCTGTCGGCGATCCGCCCCGGCGATAAGGTGCTGGTGCCCGTTTTTGGCCGCTTTGGCCATCTGCTGTGCGAGATCGCCCGCCGCTGCCGCGCGGAAGTGCACACCATCGAAGTGCCGTGGGGCGAAGTCTTCACGCCGGATCGCATCGAAGACGCGATCAAAACCGTGCGCCCTCGTCTGCTGCTGACCGTGCAGGGCGATACCTCCACCACCATGCTGCAACCGCTGGCCGATCTGGGCGGCATCTGTAAAAAATATGGCGTGCTGTTCTATACCGACGCCACGGCCTCGCTGGCTGGCAACGCGCTGGAAACCGACGCCTGGGGTCTGGACGCGGTCTCCGCCGGGATGCAGAAATGCCTCGGCGGCCCGTCCGGCACCTCGCCGATCACGCTAAGTCCGGAAATGGAAGCCGCGATCCGCAAACGCAAATGCGTAGAGGAAGGGATCCGCACGGCGGCGCATCAGGATGGCGACGACGAGATGATCTACTCCAACTATTTCGATCTGGGGATGATCATGGATTACTGGGGGCCGGAGCGGCTGAACCACCACACCGAAGCGACGTCGGCGCTGTTCGGCGCGCGTGAATGCGCGCGGCTGATTATGCAGGAGGGCCTGGATAACGGCATCGCCCGCCACGAGCTGCACGGCGACGCGCTGCTGAAAGGCATTCAGGGCATGGGGCTGGAAACCTTCGGCGACCTGCAACACAAAATGAACAACGTGCTGGGCGTGGTCATCCCGCAGGGCATTAACGGTGACCAGGTGCGCAAGCTGATGCTTGAGGACTTCGGCATTGAAATCGGCACCTCGTTCGGCCCGCTGCACGGCAAGGTCTGGCGCATCGGCACCATGGGCTATAACGCCCGTAAAGACTGCGTGATGCAGACGCTGAGCGCGCTGGAATCGGTGCTGACCTGGCTGGGTTATAAAACGCCTCAGGGCGCGGCGATGCAGGCGGCCTGGGATCGTTATGCCGCCGGGAGCCGCTGATGGAGCCACTCAATCTTGCAGAGGCGCAGCAGGCGGCGGCCAGGGTGATGGCGCGCTGCGATCGCCTGGCGGAAATCAGCGAAACGGCGGACGCGCTTACCCGCGTCTATCTGTCGCCTGAACACCTCCAGGCCAACCGGCAGGTAGGGGAATGGATGGCGGCGGCGGGAATGCGCGTCTGGCAGGACAGCGTCGGCAATATCTGCGGACGCTATGAAGGGCAGCAGCCCGATGCCCCTGCGCTGCTGCTGGGATCGCATCTGGATACCGTGCGCAACGCGGGCCGCTACGACGGGATGCTCGGCGTGCTGACCGCGATTGAAGCCGTGCAGGCGCTGCACCGGCAAAATCTGCGGCTGCCGCTGGCGGTGGAAATCGTCGGCTTTGGCGACGAAGAGGGAACGCGCTTCGGCATCACGCTGCTGGGCAGTCGCGGCCTGACCGGAAGCTGGCCGGAAAGCTGGGTCAGCCATCCCGACGGCAACAGCATCACCGTGGCGCAGGCGATGGCCGACGTCGGGCTGGATGCGCAGGCGATTGGCGAGGCGGCGCGTGAGGTAAAAGATATCGTCGCCTATCTGGAGCTGCACATAGAGCAGGGGCCGTGCCTGGAGCAGGAAGACCTGGCGCTGGGCGTGGTCACGGCGATCAACGGCGCACGCCGCCTGAACTGCCTGTTTGTCGGTGAGGCAGGCCATGCGGGCACGGTGCCGATGACGCATCGTAAAGACGCGCTGGCGGCGGCAGCGGAATGGATGGTGTTTATCGAACAGGCTGCGGCAAAGCACGGCCCGCAGCTGGTGGCAACGGTGGGGACGCTGCAGTGCCAGCCCGGCGCGGTCAACGTGATCCCCGGCGAGGTGGCGCTGAGCCTGGACGTGCGGGGGCCGGAAGATCGGGCGCTGGCTGAACTGCTGTCGGCGCTGCTGACCCAGGCGGAAGCGATAGCGCTGCGGCGCGGCTTAAGCTTCAGCGCCGAAGAGTATTACCAGATCCCGGCGACGCGCTGTGACGAAAAGCTTCAGGCGGCGCTGAGCCAGGCGGTAACGGCGGTGCAGGGCCGCTCGCTTTCGCTGCCCAGCGGCGCGGGTCACGACGCCATTGCCATGGCGGAGCGCTGGCCGGTCGGCATGTTGTTTGTCCGCTGCGATCGCGGCATCAGCCACCATCCGGCGGAATCGGTCAGGGTGGAAGACGTGGCGCTGGCGGTTCGCGCCTGGACGAAAGCGGTGAGCGAGATAGCGCTGTCAGCAGACAGCACAGGAGGTCAGCGTGTCGCCTGAACAGTTTAATCAGGCCCCGGTCGCCGAGGCCAGAAAGCACATCGCCCACTGCGTCGCGCTGGCAAGCTGGGTGGAAGAATTAGTGGCCGCACGCCCTTTCGCCTCGTTGGACGAGCTGCTGCAAACCGGCGAGCAGCTGGCGAGCGGCTGGGACGGTCAGGCGCTGGACAAGGCGCTTTCCGCGCATCCACGCATCGGTGAAAAGGCGCAGGGCAGCGACAAAGAGGCCGCGCTTTCCAGCGGCGAGCAGGGCAGCGTTAAGGAGGCGGATGCCGCGCTGAAAGAGGCGCTGCGGGCAGGAAACGCCGTTTACGAACAGCGTTTTGGCCGGGTGTTTTTAATCCGCGCCAAAGGGCGAAGCGCCGGAGAGATGTTGGCCGAACTGCATCGACGCCTCGCCAACGACCCGCAACAGGAGCAGCAGGAAGCGCTGGATCAGCTGCGGGAAATCACTCTGCTGCGTTTAAAAGAGACGTTTCGCTAACAAAACTTGCAAAGGGGAGTTCAATGAGCACCATCACCACGCATATCCTGGATACCGCGCTGGGCAAACCGGCGATTGGCGTCGCCGTTTCGCTGGAGCAGAACAGCAGTCAGGGCTGGCTGCCGGTGGCGCAGGGCGATACCGATGCGGATGGCCGCATCACAGACTTAACGCCCGAGCCGCTGGCGCCGGGCCATTACCGCTTAATTGCCGAAATCGGCGACTATTTTGCCGCCGACGGCCGCGACGCGCTCTACGTCAGCGCCCAAATCGATTTCGTGCTGCCGGAAGCGGGCAGCCACTATCACCTGCCTTTCCTGATTTCGCCGTGGTCGTGGTCTACCTATCGCGGCAGCTGATCCTTTTATCCTTCGGGCCGCAGCCTGAATGATGTTGGGGAGAGATTAATAACCAGCACCGCCTTTGCGGTGAGTGCAGCAGTGAGGGGTAAACATGAGCGCCAGGCCAGAAGATACGCGTTACCCGGCAGGCAAATCTTTTGCCTGGGGATTGCAGCATGTATTGACGATGTACGGCGGCATTATCGCGCCGCCGTTGATTATCGGCTCGGCCGCCGGGCTGCACGCCGCCGAACTCGGGATGCTGGTGACGGCGGCGCTGTTTGTCAGCGGCTGCGCCACGCTGCTCCAGGCGCTGGGCGTGCCCGGTTTCGGCTCGCGTCTGCCGCTGGTGCAGGGCGTCTCTTTCGCGGGCGTGGCGACCATGGTGACGTTAGTGACCAGCGGCGGCGGCTTGCCGGTGGTGTTCGGCGCGGTGATCGCCTCTTCGCTGATTGGTCTGCTTATTGCTCCTTTGTTTGCCCATATCATCCGCTTTTTTCCTCCGGTGGTGACCGGCACCGTGATTACGGTGATCGGCCTGTCGCTGATGCCGGTCGCCGCGCGCTGGGCGATGGGCGGCAATCCACACGCGCCGGAATGGGGCTCGCCGGGCAATATCGGGCTGGCCGCGCTGACGCTGGGGATGGTGCTGCTGTTTCATCGCGTAGGCAACGCCGCGATAAAAAGGCTGGCCGTGCTGGCGGCTATGGTGTTGGGCACGCTGTTTGCCGTGGCAGGCGGTAAGGCGCAGTTTTCGGGCGTGCTGCATGGCGACGTGGTGGCGCTGCCCGGCATCCTCAGCTTTGGGCTGCCGGTTTTCGACGTGGCGGCCATCCTGTCGATGACGCTGATCGTGCTGGTGCTGCTTACCGAAACCACTGCCGGGCTGATCGCTATCGGCGACATTGTCGGTACGGAGGTTGACGGTAAACGCATCGCCAGCGGGCTGCGGGCCGATATGCTGACCAGCGCGCTCGCGCCGCTGTTTAACTCCTTTCCGCAGAGCGCCTTCGCCCAGAACATTGGTCTGGTCGCTATTACCGGCATCAAAAGCCGCTATGTAGTGGCGGCGGGCGGCGCGATCCTGGTGCTGCTTGGCTGTCTGCCCGTGCTGGGCCGGATAGTCGCGGCCGTTCCCGCTCCGGTGCTGGGCGGCGCGGGCGTGGTATTGTTCGGCACCGTCGCGGCATCCGGTATCCGCACGCTGGCAAAGGTCGATTACAAAGAGAATATGAACCTGGTGGTGGTGGCGACGGCCATTGCGTTTGGCATGATCCCCATCGTGATGCCGACCTTTTACGACCGCTTCCCTGACTGGGTCAGAACGATTTTCCATTCCGGCATCAGCGCCGCCTGTGTCGTAGCCGTGCTGCTGAATATTGTGTTTAACAGCGTTAAAGGAACGGTAAGCGTGCAGGAAAGCCGATCGGGCTGAAGCATTCAGCCAGCAGGCTATGCGATGCCGGGCAGCAACGGCTTATAAACTAAACTCATCCGCATCGCGCCAGGCCGGAAAACGCTCCCGATATTCGCGCAGCTTGTCCAGCGATAGCTCGGCGCTCAGTACCGCTGGCTGATGCGGTTCGCCAGCCGCCAGGATTTCGCCCTGCGGGCTGATAATCCGGCTGTCACCGCTGTAGCTATGGCCGTTGGCATCGTGGCCGGTGCGATTGCAACCGGCTACGTAAGCCTGATTTTCAATGGCCCGCGCCAGCAGCAACGCCTGCCAGTGCGCCGCACGCGCTGCCGGCCAGTTGGCGACATACAGCGCCAGATCGTAATCGTTGCGGCTGCGGGAAAACACCGGAAAGCGCAGGTCATAGCAAATCTGCGGCAGAATGCGCCAGCCGCGGAACGCTATGATTTCCCGCTTTTCGCCCGCCAGATAATGCTGGTGCTCGCCAGCCATGCGGAACAGATGACGCTTGTCATAGCGATGTACCGTGCCGTCCGGCTCCGCCAGCAGGAAGCGATTGACCGCGCCCGCGGGCGTCTGAACGGCGACGCTGCCGCCGATCATGGCATCAGCCGCGCGGGCTTTCTCCTGTAGCCAGCCCACCACGCGCGCTTCCGGCAGCGAGCTTTTCGCCGCCTCCATCGCAAAGCCGGTGGTAAACATTTCCGGCAGTACAATCAGGTCGCGGCCCGTTAATCCGGCTAACAGCTCGTCAAAAAAACGCAGATTGGCTTCGCCGTCCATCCAGACCAGCGGCTGCTGTAGCACGCTCAGGTTTAAAGCTGACATAGCCGCTCCGCTGCCGCATCCAGCGTGGCTTCCTGTTTGGCAAAGCACAGACGGATGAGTTTATGAGGGAAAGGCCCGGCGCAGAAAACCGACAGCGGGATCGCCGCCACGCCCGCTTCTTTGGTCAGCCACTGGCAAAAGGCGACGTCATCCAAATCGGAAACGGCGCTGTAGTCGGCCAGCAGAAAGTAGGTGCCTTCACACGGCAGGATTTTCAGGCGACTTTTCGCCAGCGCCTGTACAAAACGGTCACGGCGGGCACGATAAAACGCCGGCAGCTCGCGGTAGTGCTCTGGTTCGGCGTTCAGCATATCGGCCAATGCCAGCTGTGCGGGCGTGTTGACGGCAAAGGTCAGATACTGATGCACCTTGCGCACTTCCGCCGTTAAGGCTGGCGGCGCCACGCAGTAACCGACCTTCCAGCCGGTCATATGAAAGGTTTTGCCAAACGAGGAAACGGCAATAGCGCGCTCACGCAGCTGCGGATGGGCGAGCACGCTGGCGTGGCCCTCTTTGGCAAAGCAGATATGCTCGTAAACCTCGTCGCTCAGCACATAGATTTCCTGTGCTTTCACCGCCTGCCACAGCGAGGCAAAATCGCTTTTTTGCCAGACGGTAGCGGAAGGATTGTGTGGCGTATTGAGGATAACCAGACGGGTACGAGGCGACAGCAGCGCGGTAAATTCCTGCCAGTCGACGCGAAAAGCCGGCGGCTGCAAAGCGATGCGCTTCATCACGCCGCCACCCAGCGTCACCGCTGGCGCATAGCTGTCGTAGCTGGGATCGAAACAGATCACCTCATCGCCCGGCCGCACCAGCGCGGTAATGGCGGCATACAGCGCTTCGGTCGCGCCTGCCGTCACCGTGATTTCGCTGTCGACGTCGGGTTTATGCCCGTAAAGCTCCGCCGTTTTAGCCGCAATCGCCTGCCGCAGCGGCTGCACGCCGGTCATCGGCGCATACTGGTTGGCGCCAGCGCTGACGTGATGCGCCAGGCGCGCTTTCAGATAGTCCGGGCCGTCGAAATCCGGGAAGCCCTGAGAAAGGTTAATGGCGTTATGCTGCTGCGCCAGCGCGCTCATTTGCGAAAAAATAGTGGTGCCCAGAGCGGGGAGTTTGCTCTCAGGCGTAATCGACGTCTGGCTCATGATTAGTCACCCTTGCGGAACGCTATGGATATGTTTTAGCCCGTTGCTGCCACTATAACGTCAGTGCTAATATTTGGCAATCAAGACGCTTAGACGTCTAAAAGATAAGAATATGCCGTGCTTAGCGGTTGAAAAGGAAGGTTATGACAACATCGCAATTAGATCGGCTGGTGGCGGCCTGCCACTGGATCGGTGCCAAAGGCTGGGCGCCCGCCACCGGCGGCAATATGTCGGTGCGGCAGGACAACGAGTTTTGCCTGCTGAGCGAATCCGGCAAAGACAAAGGTTCGCTAACCCGCGAGGACTTTATTCAGGTCGCCATCGCCACTAACCATGCGCCTTCCGGCCGCAGGCCTTCCGCAGAAACGGGCCTGCATACGCTGATCTATCGTCTGTTTCCCGAAGCGGGTGCCGTACTGCACGTGCATACGGTGAACGCGACCGTACTCTCAAGAGTTGAGAAACGCGCCGCATTAGTATTGCAAGGCTATGAAATGCAGAAAACGCTGACCGGACAAAGCTCGCATCTGGAAGAGGTGGCTATTGCGCTGTTCGATAACGATCAGGATATTGAGGCGCTGGCGAAACGTATTGAGCAGTACGCGGAAGGCCATCCGCTGCGCTACGGTTTCCTGCTGCGCGGCCACGGCCTGACCTGCTGGGGAAGAGACGTGAACGAAGCGCGTCGCCATCTTGAAGGGCTGGAGTTCCTTTTCCAGTGTGAATTACAACGTCGGCTTCTGGAGGCCCAATGATCCGCGCTATTGTCACCGATATTGAAGGCACCACCAGCGATATTCGCTTCGTACACAACGTGCTTTTCCCGTATGCGCGCGAAAATCTGGCGGCCTTTATTGCCGCTTTTCAGCACCGGGAAGAGGTGGCGCAGGCGCTGAGCGATCTGCGTGATGAAATCGCGCAGCCGCAGGCCACGGTAGAGGATTTAATCACCGTGCTGTTCGGTTTTATGGATGAAGACCGCAAATCCACCGCGCTGAAAGCGTTACAGGGCATGATCTGGCGCGATGGCTATCTTAACGGCAGCTTTACCGGCCATCTCTATCCGGACGTGCTGCCCGCGCTGAAAGCCTGGCACCAGGCTGGCATTGGGCTGTATGTTTATTCATCCGGCTCGGTAGCTGCGCAGAAATTGTTATTTGGCTACAGCGACGAGGGTGATATTACCTCGTTGTTCAGCGGCTATTTCGATACGCACGTCGGGGCCAAGCGCGAAACGGACTCTTACCGCAATATTGCCGCAGATATCGGGCTGGCACCGGGCGAGCTGCTGTTTTTATCCGATATTCGTCAGGAGCTGGACGCCGCTCGGGAAGCGGGCTGGCATACCGTGCAGCTAATTCGCGATGAAGCGGATGACGTCAGCCGTCATCCTCAGGTCAACCGGTTCGATCACCTTACTCTGGAGTCGTTTGTATGAGCGCACTGACCATTTTTACCGACAGCGAAGCGAAAACGCCGATCTGGCAAAGTACCGATGAAGAAGCGATCCGTCAGAAACTGAGTGGCAAAAACGTGCGTTTTGAGCGCTGGCAGGCGGATCGCGATTTAGGCGTGGATCCGCAGCCGGAAACGGTTATTAACGCTTATCAGCACGCTATCGATCGGCTGGTGGCGGAAAAAGGCTACCAGAGCTGGGACGTAATCAGTATGCGCGCGGACAATCCGCAGAAAGAGACGCTGCGGGAAAAGTTTCTTTCCGAACATACGCATGGCGAAGACGAAGTGCGGTTCTTCGTGGAGGGGGCGGGGCTGTTCTGCCTGCATCTGGACGGGCATATTTACCAAATCCTGTGTGAAAAGAACGATCTGATCTCCGTGCCTGCGGGGACGCCGCACTGGTTTGATATGGGATCGTCACCGCACTTTACCGCTATTCGCATTTTCGACAATCAGGAAGGCTGGATTGCGAATTTTACCGGCGACAGGATTGCCGATGCCTATCCGCGATTGCCGTAAGCGAATCTCTGAGCCGTGATGAAAATGGCCGTTTTACAAAACGGGCGGACAGACTGGCCGCCCGGGTTTATCTCAATCAGGTAACCGGAGCGCCAATAAAATAAGACAGTTACTCATTAGCAACTGGGCCACCTGTTTTCAATGGTGCTTTAAAAGTAGTTCTTTTCGTTTCTTATGTGCTTCTGCTGGAAATAATTAATGCAGTGGTTTTGGAAGGTCTTTTAAATATTTAAATATATAACTGAAATATTATAATTCTAATTAATAGCCGGGGAAGTCTGGTAGATAAAGCGATAATAAAGATTTTTGGTTTTCATCTTAAAATATTGATCTTTAATATTTAAACTTTAATGCCTAATGTTAGGGTTTGCAGTTAGGGTTTGCGGTCAGGGTTTGCGGTTAGGGTTGCAGTTAGGGTTTGCAGTTAGGGTTTGCAGTTAGGGTTTGCAGTTAGGGTTTG
>NZ_JARUWZ010000036.1:0-39831 GCF_030433775.1 Erwinia sp. PsM31 | reverse complement strand
TCAAATTGCGATAACCCCGACCTCACGGTCGGGGTTTTTTGCGTTTGTGGGCCGGGAAAACCTGGATATCGATCGTAAATACTCAGGCTAACAGAAGGACAGACGTAATCACCCGAGCCAAACGCGTATAAAAGATGCATAAAAGCCCGCCTCGTCCCACTGCCATCAGATTTCAGCCCGCCACCAGGCTTGCTATTCAGCTTTTGACTGTCTTAAACGCCGCTCAACGCTTTTTTTTGCTGCAAAAATATGCGAAAGTAGAGCCAAAAAAGCTTTTTTCCGTCATTATTTTTTCTGCGTGCGCAGCAGTTTTTTGAGCCTGCCCAGACTGGCGTAAGCGCCATTTCGCAGTAAATCCTTCCACGCTTCCACTCTGAAATCGGGTAAACTACGGGCAGATAAATTTGTTAAGGCCGTCTCATGTCCAGCCAGCAGCACTCTTTACAACCTTTCAATACATTTAATCTTGATGTCTCTGCACAAAATATCGTTATTGCTACCACGGCAGAAGCGTTAAGCGCCGCCTGGCAGGAAAGCCAGCGCCAGCAGCGACCGGCACTGTTAATAGGCGAAGGCAGCAATATCCTGTTTTTAAAGGACTTTAACGGTACCGCCATCGTCAATCGTATCAAAGGCATAACGGTAAAAGAGAGCGCGGAAGCCTGGCATCTGCATGTAGGCGCCGGAGAAAACTGGCATCAGCTGGTTCAGTACACGCTGGAAAACGGGCTGCCAGGGCTGGAAAACATGGCGATGATCCCCGGCTGTACGGGATCGGCACCTATTCAGAATATCGGCGCCTATGGCGTCGAGTTAAAAAACGTCTGCGAGTATGTCGATATTCTGCATCTGTCTGATGGTCAGGTCAGCCGCCTTTCTGCGCAGGACTGCCAGTTCGGCTACCGTGACAGTATCTTCAAACACCAATATCAATGCGGCTACGCCATTATCGCCGTTGGTCTGATCCTGCAAAAGCAGTGGTCACCTGTCATCACCTACGGCGATTTAAGCAGGCTTTCTTCAGCTACGGTCACGCCACAGCAGATTTTCGACTCGGTATGTGCGATGCGCAGCAGCAAGCTGCCCAATCCTGCCGAAACGGGCAATGCCGGCAGTTTTTTTAAAAATCCGGTGATCGCTGCGGAACAGGCGGCCGCTATTGCGGCAGACTGGCCGGATATGCCGCGCTATCCGCAGGCTGACGGCAGCGTAAAGCTGGCTGCGGGCTGGCTGATCGATCGCTGCGATCTTAAAGGCTATACGGTAGGTGGCGCGGCGGTTCATCAGCATCAGGCGCTGGTCTTGATCAATAAGGATCGGGCAACCAGTGACGATATTGTGGCGCTGGCGCATGAAGTTCGTCAGCGTGTCGGACAGAAATTCAACGTATGGCTCGAACCCGAAGTGCGCTTTATCGGCGCAGAAGGCGAGCAGGATGCCGTCGGAGTCATTGCATGAAAGATCAAACCGTTCCGTTAAAACTTGTCGCCATTCTGGCCGACGGCGAATTTCATTCCGGCGAACAGCTGGGCGAGCGGCTGGGCATGAGCCGTGCCGCCATTAACAAACATATTCAGACGCTCAAAGAGTGGGGCATTGATGTTTTTACCGTAACCGGTAAGGGCTATAGCCTGTCAGGCCCAATCCAGCTGCTGAATGAAGAAACAATCCTCTCACAGCTGGATCAGGGCGGCCTGGCGGTGATCCCGGTGATCGATTCCACCAATCAGTATTTGCTGGACAGAATGGCTACGCTGCAATCCGGCGATGCCTGCGTGGCGGAATATCAGCAGGCGGGTCGCGGTCGTCGTGGGCGTCAGTGGTTTTCTCCCTTCGGCTCCAACCTTTATCTCTCTATGTACTGGCGGCTGGAGCAAGGCCCGCTGGCTGCGATGGGGTTAAGTCTGGTTATCGGCATTGTGACGGCGGAAGTCTTACAGGCGCTGGGCGCAAGCGATGTCAGGGTAAAGTGGCCAAACGATCTTTACCTGAACGATCGTAAACTCGCCGGCATTCTTGTGGAATTAACGGGAAAAGCGGGCGATGCGGCGAATATCGTGATCGGCACAGGCATAAACCTGGCGATGCGCTCGCCGGACGCCAGCGTAGTTAATCAGGCGTGGATTAACCTGGAGGAAGCGGGTGTCACCATAGACAGAAACAAGCTGGCTGCCAGCCTGGTCAATAATATGCGCGGATCCCTTCAGCTTTTTGAGCGTGAAGGCCTGGCACCTTTTATTGAGCGCTGGAGTAAGCTGGATAATTTCCTGAACCGGCCGGTGAAGCTGCTGATAGGCGACCGCGAGATACCGGGCATCGCCAGAGGCATCGATCAGCAGGGCGGCTTGATCCTGGAGCAGGATGGCGTGCGCAAATCCTGGGTTGGCGGCGAAATCTCTTTGCGTCCACAGGATAAATAAAAAGGGGCCGTAGCCCCTTATCGTCCTCTCGTGAAAGCGTTAACGGGCTTGCAGGAAAGCCAGCAGATCCTCGTTAAGCTGCTGCTGATGCGTAACGGCGAAGCCATGCGGTGCGCCGTCGTAAATTTTTAGCTGCGCGCCCGTGATGGTTTCGGCGGCCAGCTTGCCGGTAGCCTCAAAAGGCACGACCTGGTCGCTGCTGCCGTGAATAACCAGCGTCGGCACGTCGATCTTCTTCACGTCCGGGCGGAAATCGGTTTCTGAGAAAGCGGTCACGCAGTCGATAGTGCCTTTCAGCGAAGCCAGCAGCGCGATATTCAGCGTCTGCGTTTTTACGCCTTCCGATACCGTCATTCCCTTGTTGAGGCCGTAAAAGGGCGTGGCGAAATCGCTGATAAACTGCGCGCGATCCTTACGTAATCCTGCCTTGATATCGTCAAAAACAGATTTGTCCACGCCTTCCGGATGGTCATCGGTTTTGATAAAAATCGGCGTAACCGCACCCAGCAGCGCCAGGGCGCTAACACGTTCGGTGCCATAGCGGCCAATATAGCGGGTCACGTCGCCGCCACCCATCGAGAAGCCGACCAGCGTAATATCGTGCAGATCGAGATGTTCGATTAGGTCATTAATATCGGATGCGAAAGTGTCATAGTTATACCCTTCCCATGGCTGATCGGAACGGCCAAAACCACGACGGTCGAAGGCAATAACGCGGTAGCCGCGTTCGGCCAGAAAATTCATCTGGCTGTCCCACATATCGGCATCCAGCGGCCAGCCGTGACTGAACAGAACCGGCTTACCCTTGCCCCAGTCTTTGTAATAAATCTGCGTACCATCCTGCGTCCTGAACGTGCTCATGCGTGTTTCCTCAGCTTATGGTTGGGTTGACTCGTTAACCTTAGCCTCAATTACGCCAGAAAGAGAAAGCAAAATATTTAACAAGAGGTGAAATAATGATGGAGATCCGCCTGGCTTAGATAACGCGTAGTCTGACTACTGCTGCTGGCAGTGACGCCCCTGCCATCAAAACCTGTTTTACCCGCTGCTTTGCAAGGAAAAGTAAATTGTGAAGTTCATCCTTTATTATTCAAAAGAGAATAGTTATCGTTATCATGCGCATTTACTAAATCATGATGAATAATCAGGGATATGATTAATGGTTGATATAAAGAGTTTTAAAATCAAGCCGTTGGCGATGGTTATCGCCTGCTTTGCAAGCGGCCCGGCCTGGACGGCTGAAACAGAAGCAGTCAAAGATGACGAGGCGGAAATGGTGGTGACCCGCTCTGCTGAAGAGCAGCTAAAACAGCAGCCGGGCGTTTCTGTCATTACTGCGGAAGATATTGCCAAAGAGCCGCCCGTTAACGATCTTTCCGACATTATCCGCAAGATGCCCGGCGTAAACCTGACCGGCAACAGCGCCACAGGCAGCCGCGGTAACAATCGACAAATCGATATTCGCGGCATGGGGCCGGAAAACACGCTGATCCTGATTGACGGCATACCGACGAGGTCGCGCAATTCTGTGCGCTACAGCTGGCGTGGGGAACGCGATACGCGCGGCGACAGCAACTGGGTGCCGGCAGAGATGGTCGAGCGTATAGAAGTACTGCGCGGGCCAGCGGCGGCGCGCTACGGCTCCGGCGCGGCGGGCGGCGTGATCAATATCATCACCAAACGCCCCACCAACGACTGGCACGGTTCACTGTCGCTGTTTACCAGCCAGCCGGAAAACGACAAGGAAGGCGCCACCAGACGCGCCAACTTCAGCCTTAGCGGCCCGCTGGCGGGCGAAGCGCTGACCGCGCGGCTGTATGGCAATATCAATAAAACCGACGCCGATGCTTACGATATCAATACCGCAGAAAACGGTAGCCACGCGGCGGGTCGGGAAGGGGTACGCAACAAAGATATTAACGCGCAGCTCTCCTGGAAAATGACGCCGACGCAAATTGTCGATTTCGATGTGGGCTACAGCCGCCAGGGCAATATCTATGCGGGCGATACGCAGCACAGCAACGGCAATATCAGCGATCTGGTGCCGACGCTGTACGGCCAGGAAACCAACCGCATGTATCGTCAGACCTATGGCGTTACGCACAATGGCGTCTGGGACTGGGGGCAGTCAAAAGTCGGTTTCTACTACGAGAAAACCAACAATACCCGTCTGCATGAAGGCACGACAGGTCGCGTAGAGGGAATGATCGACAGCGAGACTTATGACACTAGCCGTCTGCAAAATTACCGCACCAGCGGCGAAGCAACTATCCCGCTGGAAAAATGGCTGGAGCAAACGCTGACGCTGGGAGCAGAGTGGAACCGCGAAGTGCTGAACGACCCCGCTTCGATGCGCGCTACCAATGCCAGCGGCGTATCGGGCAGTGGCATCACGGACAACCGCAGCGCTAAAAACAGCGCGGAGATGAGCGCGTTTTATCTGGAAGATAACATTGAGCCGGTCGTCGGCACCAACCTGATCCCCGGTTTACGCGTTGACTATCACAGCAAGTTTGGCGCTAACTACAGCCCCAGCCTCAATGCTTCTCAGGCATTAGGTGAACACTTCAAGCTGAAAGCCGGTATCGCGCGCGTATTTAAAGCGCCTAACCTCTATCAGTCCAGCGAAGGCTATTTGCTAAAAACGCGGGGCAACGGCTGCCCGATCGGGATCGACAGCAAATGTTATTTGATGGGCAACGACGATCTGGATCCGGAAATCAGCATCAATAAAGAGGTTGGTCTGGAGTTTGCTAACGCGGGCTATGCGGCAGGGATTACCTATTTCCGTAATGACTACAAAAATAAAATCGTCTCCGGCACGGATTTTATTGGCATAGCTTCGGATGGTTATCATGTTCTGCGCTGGGAAAACGGCGGCAAGGCGCTGGTGGAAGGACTGGAAGGTAACCTGACTATTCCTTTGATCGAAGAAATGCTGGAATGGCGTACCAATGCGACCTATATGATCACTTCGGAAAATAAAGACACCGGCAATCCGCTGTCGATTATTCCTGAATACACCATTAATACAATGCTGGATTATAAGGTGACCAGCAAGCTTTCTACCAACCTGAACTGGACGTTCTACGGCAAGCAAAAACCTCGTCAATACGCTGAAAGTAATACCGAAAATGGTTCACTTTCCGATAAAGAAGTTGCGCCTTACTCTATCGTGGGCGTTGGCGTGAACTATGCCGTAATAAAGGATGTACAGCTGAAAGCGGGCATCAACAACCTGTTCGACAAGCGTATTTATCGTGAAAACGAAGGGGCTTCGACCTATAACGAGCCTGGCCGCGCCTGGTACGCGGGCGTTACGCTTTCGTTTTAAGCACGGATAAAGCCAGCCCCGGCTGGCTTTTATTTCCCTTCGCCGCTGGTGATTGATCGCGTACGCGGCCGCCACATTCGTTTTTTATTTTGAAATTACCTTTTCCCCTGCAGGTCGTTCCCTGCGTAAATATAAGCGTGCCTATACTCCCTTCAATATCCTCAGAAAAAGGCCCTAATCGCCTTACTACCAACGCAGCGGCAGACTTAACAAGGAGCGTCCACTATGGCCAGGCTAAAAGCATTTATTCGTTCCCATCGCTGGCTAACTTTACTGGCAGGATGCTTCATATTATTGGCCCTGACGCTTATCGTCTGCCGTTTATTTAGCGGCATGGCCGCTGAAAAAGTTTTTCCGGATCTGGCGCAGCCGGAAGAGACGGAAGCGCCTTCCACCTTTACCACCTACCGCGCTTCGCTGGCTACGGAAGCGATTCTGGGCGGCCAGGGCACGGGGCTGAACTGCTCCATCCCGAAACTGATGGAAAAAATTGCTTTCAGTCCTGCGGAAGACGGGTCGGCTATTTCTCTGCGCTTTCGTCAGGCCTGCGTGATGCACGACCTCTGTTACCGCCATGGCTATGCGACCTACGGTTATACCCAGGCGGACTGCGACAGCCAGCTCCAGCAGTCCGCCTATCGTTTATGCCGACAGATCAACCGGCAGGGAAACTCTCAGGATCCGCTGTCGGCGTACGCGGCTTGCGAACACGAGGCGAAAGAAGTGCTGCTGGGCGTAACGCTGGGCGGAGCAGGCTCTTTTCACAGCAGAAGAAGCTCGACCTGGTTTGAGTACGATCCGCAGCCGGCCAGGGCTGACGATTACATTGTAGGACGCGCCGTACCCCAGGAAACCGTCAGCGATCCGGGCCGGGATTTTGGCGTTCGCACCTTCTACTTTCGCCGCAACACCGTAAAAATGCGCGTGCTGGCGACGCCGCCGGAAAGCAGCCGCGTCAGCGCGCTGCCTTTTCCCGGCGTGCTGGTGGTCACGCCGCCGATAGTAACGGACAGGCCCTCAGGTGAAGATGCCGCGCTGCCGCCGCTGGTTTCCCTGGCTCGTAACTCCTATAGCGATACCAGCGTTCACCTGATCCCGTTTGCCATCGCCCGGCAGGAAACGCCGCAGAAGTCGAGCCATGCGCTGAGCTTTCCCGGCTGTGCTCAGGATGCCTGTTCGCAGGATGCCGACGCCTCAATCAATAAGCTGGCCGTTATTGATAACCAGCCGGTGCTGGTTTCGTTGACCCATCGCGGCGTACTGAGCAGCAACAAAACCACGGTAAAAATCGAGCAGAACGCGTTTATGCCGGGCGATGTCAGAAAGCCCATGACCGATTACGCGCTGAACGGCCCGTCAACCTCCGTCCACAATCAGTATCGCTTCCTGTCACACGATATGCTGTTTGAACGGGACGACGTCGGCCATATCACTCATGCGCTGGTTTTTGCTCGCGGCGTAGGGGTTTCGGCAGACGGCAGGCAGTTTATTCGCGATGACAGCGGGGAAGATTACGCCACGCGCGTGGCGGTAGCGCGGCAGAGGCTGGGCAACGGCCACACGGGAGAGATCCAGCGCTTCTTTTTAAATGCCGCAGAGACGGATGAGCCGCTATCGTCGGTTCGGTTGGGTAAAGCGCAGGGCACGGCGCTGCTGGCGCTGGCGTGGTCGGCAGCCGATCTGCGGCGGGTAGAGAGCGGAAAACCGGCAAACCATCCGCCGCTGGTCAAAATCTGGCGGCTGCCGCTAAACGGCTCCAGGCCGGATCCGGTACCGCAGGCGCTCAGCGTGCCCGTACCCGTGCCTAACGGCTACATCAGCCTGCCGCCGATTATGGCCCGCCTGAGCACGCAGGAGGCGCCGCTGATGATCCTGACCCGCGTCGCGCCGGATCGCTGGCAGAATGAGAATACCCGTCCGACAGCGGTTATAACCGATACGCTGGCGATCGATTTCGTGATGACATCGCTGCTTACCGAAGCCGACGGAAAAAACCGTTTTGCCAACAGCTACCAGCTGCGCTGCGAAATTAGCCTGGATAAGCAGCTTCAGTCCCCGGAGGCCAGCTCGCTAAGGCAGCGTGCTTATCGCATCCGCTATGGGCGCTATAACCCGACGCTGGAGGCGCAAAACCCTGCCTGGCAGCTTAACGTCGTTAAATCCGATCTGGCCCGTCGCTGGCGGATGAGCCAGCCGATTGTTTCGGAACGGCAGCTTGCTGACGGCCCGGTGATGGCGCTGACAATGGTTTTTAACGGGTTTCCGGCCATGTCTTTTCAGGCGTTGTTAAAGGCGGAAAACGGGCAGCTGCGCTATTTGCCTGCGGACACCCTGCCGCGTTTTATCAACAGCTGCTCGTTAAAGGCGCTGGCAAACGGGCAATAAAAAAGGCCAGCGAAGGCCGGCCTTTTTTTATGGGATGCGCCGTTAGCGCATGGTGACAAACTCTTCCGAGCCGGTTGGGTGGATAGCCACGGTATTGTCGAAGTCTTTCTTGGTCGCGCCCATTTTCAGCGCCACCGCGAAGCCCTGCAGCATTTCATCCATGCCGTAGCCAATGCCGTGGATGCCGACGATCTTCTCATCTTTGCCCACGCAAACCAGCTTCATGCGGCACGGCTGGCGGTGCTGCGTTACGGCGGTATACATAGCGGTAAAGGCGGATTTATAGACCTTCACTTCGTCATCGCCATACTGCTCGCGCGCCTGCGGCTCGCTCAGGCCCACGGTGCCGATAGGCGGATGGCTGAAGACCACGGTTGGCACGTTGCTGTAATCCAGATGCTCGTCCGGCTTGTTGTTAAACAGGCGTTCGGAAAGACGACGACCGGCGGCTACGGCTACCGGCGTCAGCTCGACGGCACCGGTGTTGTCGCCCACGGCGTAGATGCCTTTCACGTTGGTGTTCTGATACTTATCAACGTTGATATAGCCTTTCTCGTTCAGCTCAACGCCGGTCACGCTCAGATTCAGGTTGTCGGTAGCGGGTTCACGACCGATGGCCCAGACCAGACAGTCTACGGTCTGCTCTTTGCCGTTTTCCAGCTGCAGCGTCAGGCTGCCGTCGGCGTTTTTAATCACCGCTTTCGGAATCGATTCGGTATGCAGCGTCGGGCCTTCCGCGTTCATCACTTCCACCAGCGTATCCACAATCAGCGGATCGAAGGTACGCAGCGGCGCGTGTTTACGCACGAACAGGTGAGTTTCAGAGCCTAACGCGTTAACCACGCCTGCGATCTCAACGGCGATATAGCCAGCGCCGACCACGGCAGTGCGTTTTGGCAGCGCGTCCAGGTCAAAGAAACCGTCAGAATCGATACCGTATTCCGCACCCGGAATAGACGGATGGACTGGACGGCCGCCGGTCGCGATCAGAATATGATCCGCCGTGATCTTCTCACCGTTCACTTCCACCGTATGGGCGTCGACAAAACGAGCGAACCCTTTGATGACGTCTACGTTATTTTTGCCCAGCACGTTATCGTACGAGGTATGAATACGGTCGATATAGGCGCTACGGTTCTTAACCAGCGTCGCCCAGTCAAAGCTGTTGACGGTGGTATTAAAGCCGTAGTCAGGGCCATACTGATGAATCGCTTCGGCGATCTGCGCGGCGTGCCACATCACTTTTTTCGGCACGCAGCCGACGTTCACGCAGGTGCCGCCAAGGTCTTTCGCCTCGATCAGCGCGCATTTTTGTCCATACATGGCCGCACGATTAATGGAAGCGATGCCGCCGCTGCCGCCGCCGATAGCAAGGTAGTCATAATGTCTGGTCATCGAAAGAGTTCCATAAGGGTCGAATTAATTGGCACTAGTGTAACGCCTGACGGCCAAATGCCGCAAAGTTTGCGTCTATGATTGTGATAGGGCGGGCGCGTCAGAAGCGCGGATAAACGGCATAAAGCGTGACGTAAATCGCTATTTTTGATTTAAAAACCGGCAAAGAGAGACGGAATGGAACTGCTTTTTTTAGGTACCGGCGCGGGGACGCCAAGCCGCCAGCGCAACGTTACCAGCATCGCTTTAAATTTACAGGGCGTACGCAGCGGCAGCTGGCTGTTTGACTGCGGCGAAGGAACGCAGCATCAGATCCTGCGCAGCGCGGTCAAGCCCGGCAAACTGGAAAAGATTTTTATCACTCACCTGCACGGCGATCATATTTTCGGCCTGCCTGGTCTGCTGACCAGCCGCTCGATGAACGGCATCAGCGAGGGGATCACGCTCTACGGGCCGCCAGGCATCAAAACCTTTGTGGAGATGTCCCTCAGCCTGAGCGGCTCGTGGCTGACTTTTCCGCTGGAGATTGTGGAAATCGGCGCCGGAGAGCTTTTCAGCGACGAGCATTTCCGCGTCACGGCCTTTCCGCTGACGCATCCGGTGGAGTGCTACGGCTTTCGCATCGAAGAACATGACAGGCCCGGCACGCTGGACGCGGAACGGCTGCTGGCGGACGGCATCAAGCCCGGACGGCTGTTCCAACAGCTCAAGCTGGGCAAAACGGTCACGATGGAGGATGGGCGCGTAGTGGACGGCAGCCGCTATCTTGGCCCGGCGATCAAAGGGCGGACGCTGGCGATTTTCGGCGACACGGCGCCCACGGCGGCGGCAAGCGCGCTGGCGGCTGAGGCTGACGTCGTGGTGCATGAAGCGACGCTGGAAGCCGCCATGGAGGAGAAAGCCAACGGTCGCGGCCATTCGTCAACGGTGCAGGCGGCCACCATGGCAAAGGACGCGCGGGCGAAAAAGCTGATTATTACCCATCTCAGCTCGCGCTATCTGCGTGAGGATGCGGAACGACTGCTGGCGGAGTGTCGGGCGATTTTTCCGGCTACCGAAATGGCGCACGATTTTGCGCTGTTTCCGCTATAGCTAACGCGGTCGGGCAGCGCCCGACCGGCAGGCCGGGCTTATTCCGGCACGATCCAGCTGACTTTGGTATGGCCGGTGCCCGTTGGCACCAGCTGCTTATGCAGCCACGGCAGCACGTTTTTCATCTGCTGCTCCAGCTTCCACGGCGGGTTAATCACGATCATGCCCGATGCGGTCATGCCACGGCGATCGCTGTCCGGCAGTACCGCCAGTTCGATTTGCAGAATGCGGCGAATGCCCGTCGCTTCCAGCTCGGCAAACATACGTTTGATCTGCTGGCGCAGTACCACCGGATACCACAGGGCGAACACGCCGGTGCCGAAGCGCTTGTGGCCTTCCTGAATGCTTTTCACTACCGCCTGGTAATCCGTTTTGATTTCGTAAGGCGGATCGATCAGCACCAGACCGCGACGCGACGGCGGCGGCAGTTTGGATTTCAGCTGCTGGTAGCCGTCCGCTTTTTCCGTCCGCGCGCGCTCGTCTTTCTGAAACTCATTGCGCAGCAGCGGATAGTCGCTGGGATGCAGCTCGGTCAGGTTCAGCTTGTCGTAAGGGCGCAGCAGATGGCGCGCAATCAATGGCGAGCCGGGATAAAAACGCAGCCTGCCGTTAGGATTAAGCGCTTTCACACAGGAAAGGTAGCTTTCCAGCTCTTCCGGCACGTCGTCCTGCTGCCAGATACGGGCAATCCCTTCCAGATACTCTCCGGTCCGTTCGGCATGTTCGCTGCCCAGCTGATAGCGTCCGGCGCCCGCGTGAGTATCGAGATAGAGGTAGGGTTTATCCTTCTCGTTAAGCGCGTTAATGATCAGGCTCTGAACGGTATGTTTGAGAACGTCGGCGTGGTTGCCGGCGTGAAAACTGTGGCGATAACTCAGCATGTCGTGGGATTTGTCCGGTGGGAAAAAAGCAAGTGTGCCGCACGAGCGGCACGATTCCTGCCCAGTATAACCGTCTGGCGGAAAAAATGCGCTATCCGGGCTGATGCAGCCAGAAGGGATAGGTAAAAAACAGCAGCTGCAACAGATTAAAAGCAAAATGCACCAGCGTGGAAACCCAGACGCGTCCGCTCCACAGCCAGGCCAGGCCGTAAATCACGCCGGTCAGCGCGGCAAAAAAGACCAGCATCGGCCCGCCTGGGTAATGTACCAGGCCGAACAGCACGGCCGTAATCAGCAGCGCCCACACGTTGCCGAGCCGCTGGCTCAGGCGCTGCTGCACGTAGCCGCGAAACAGCGCTTCTTCGGCCAGCGAAACAAAAAACAGGTTAGCCAGCATAAAAGCGCCGAGCCAGGCCGGCTGATGCAGCTCCACTCGCAGGCCGCCAGCCAGCGTGGCGATCAGCAGCAGCGTGGGCATAGAGAGCAGCAAAACCAGCCACCACAGCCGGTTAGCGGGCGGCGCGGCCGGACGTTTCAGCAGCGTTGGCAGGCAGCCCAGCAGCACAAAGGGGATCAGCGCCTTGTCAAAGTTGTAATAGAAGGTAAAAGGCGCGCTCTCTGGCCCAACCTGCACGCCGGAAACGATGCGCAAATTATTAAAGCCCGGCACAAGATGCAGCATCAGCGCAACCGCACTCAGCAACAGCAAGGCTTCTCCGACCGCGCCCAAAGCGTTTCGCGCCTGCTGCCTGTAACAAAAAAAGGCGACGGCGCCCATTGCCGCCAGCGCGCCGAGCGCCGGTAGCTGCACGGTATGATTGCTGACGCCCACAATCAGCGAGACAGCCAGCAGGGTCAGCGAAACGCGGCGGTAAAAAGGCAGAAAGAACAACGATGCGGCAAGGCAGTACCACATAAAGACGCTCCCTGTGAGTCAACAGAATAAATTGCGGAAAAAGTATGCTCCCGCTGCGCTTTGCAGGCAATTGCCTTTTTTAAGCCCGCCGGTGCCCCATTGATTTTCGCTACACTTAACCTCATGTTAGCTTAATCGCGCGCGGCAACGCGCCCCATACATCGATAACAAGGACTGCGCTATGACCAATCCGTTGCTGACTTCTTTTACGCTTCCGCCTTTTTCCGCTATTAAGCCAGAACACGTGGTGCCAGCCGTAACGACCGCGCTGGAAGAGTGCCGTGCGGCGGTGGAAAAGGCTGTCGCCCAGGGCGCGCCTTATACCTGGGATAACCTGGTGCAGCCGCTGTCAGAAGCCGACGATCGCCTGAGCCGCCTGTTCTCGCCGGTCAGCCATCTGAACTCGGTCAAAAACAGCCCGGAGCTGCGTCAGGCCTATGAGCAAACGCTGCCGCTGCTGTCGGAATACAGCACCTGGGTGGGTCAGCATGAAGGCCTGTATCAAGCTTACCGCAACCTGAAAGAAAACAGCTTTGACGCGCTGAGCGCGCCGCAGAAAAAAGCGGTAGATAACGCGCTGCGCGATTTCGAACTGTCCGGCATCGGCCTGTCGAAAGAGAAGCAGAAGCGCTACGGTGAAATCGCCGCTCGCCTGTCCGAGCTTGGTTCGACCTACAGCAACAACGTGCTCGACGCCACAATGGGCTGGAGCAAGCTGATTACCGACGAAAGCGAGCTGGCCGGAATGCCGGAAAGCGCGCTGGCCGCGGCCAAAGCGCAGGCGGAAGCCAAAGAGCAGGAAGGCTGGTTGCTGACGCTGGATATTCCAAGCTATCTGCCGGTGATGACCTACTGCGACAACCAGGCGCTGCGCGAAGAGATGTATCGCGCCTACTCCACCCGCGCCTCCGATCAGGGGCCGAACGCCGGGAAGTGGGATAACAGCGAAGTGATGGCGGAAACGCTGGCGCTGCGTCATGAGCTGGCGCAGCTGCTGGGCTTCTCTTCCTATGCCGAAAAATCCCTTGCGACCAAAATGGCCGAGAACCCGGCGCAGGTCACCGACTTCCTGACCGATCTGGCGAAGCGCGCCCGTCCGCAGGCGGAAAAAGAGCTGGAGCAGCTGCGCGCCTTCGCGAAAAAAGAGCACGGGATCGACGAGCTGAACCCATGGGATCTGACCTACTACGGTGAAAAACAGAAGCAGCACCTGTACGCCATCAGCGACGAGCAGCTGCGTCCTTACTTCCCGGAAGAGCGCGCCGTCAACGGCCTGTTCGAAGTCGTTAAGCGTATCTACGGCATTACCGCTAAAGAGCGTAAAGATGTGGATGTTTACCACCCTGACGTGCGCTTCTTCGATTTGTTCGACGAGAGCGGCGAGCTGCGCGGCAGCTTCTATCTGGATCTTTACGCGCGTGAAAACAAACGCGGCGGCGCGTGGATGGACGATTGCGTCGGCCAGATGCGTCGTGCCGACGGCAGCCTGCAAAAACCGGTCGCCTATCTGACCTGTAACTTCAACCGCCCGCTGAACGGCAAGCCGGCGCTCTTTACCCATGATGAAGTCACCACGCTGTTCCACGAGTTTGGTCACGGCCTGCACCACATGCTGACCCGTATCGACACCCCGGGGGTTTCCGGTATCAGCGGCGTGCCGTGGGATGCGGTAGAGCTGCCAAGCCAGTTTATGGAAAACTGGTGCTGGGAGCCGGAGGCGCTGGCCTTTATTTCCGGCCACTATGAAACCGGCGAGCCGTTGCCTCAGGCGCTGCTGGACAAAATGCTGGCGGCGAAAAACTACCAGGCCGCGCTGTTTATCCTGCGCCAGCTGGAGTTCGGCCTGTTCGACTTCCGCCTGCACGCCGAGTTCGATCCGGCGAAGGGCGCGCAGATCCTGGAGATGCTGAAAGAGATTAAAAAGCTGGTGGCCGTGGTGCCAGCCCCGTCATGGGGCCGCTTCCCGCACGCCTTCAGCCATATTTTCGCTGGCGGCTACGCGGCGGGCTACTACAGCTATCTGTGGGCGGACGTGCTGGCGGCGGATGCCTATTCGCGATTTGAAGAAGAGGGCATTTTCAACCGCGAAACGGGCCAGTCTTTCCTGGACAATATCCTGACGCGCGGGGGTTCCGAAGAGCCGATGGCGCTGTTCAAACGCTTCCGTGGCCGCGAGCCGCAGCTGGACGCGATGCTGGCGCACTACGGCATTCAGGAACCTGCTGAGTGAAGATCTGCCTGATTGACGAAACGGGCGCCGGAGACGGCGCCTTATCTGTTTTGGCCGCACGCTGGCAGTTAGAGCACGACGAAGACGCGCCGATGGCGCTGGTGATGACCGACGCCCGTCTGGAGCTGCGCAAACGCGATGAGCCGAAGCTGGGCGGCATTTTTGTGGACTTTGTCGACGGCGCAATGGCGCATCGGCGTCGCTTTGGCGGCGGGCGCGGCGAAGCCGTCGCGAAAGCGGTCGGCGTCAAGGGCAGCTATCTGCCGGTGGTGACTGACGCCACGGCGGGACTGGGACGAGACGCCTTTGTCCTCGCCTCGCTGGGCTGCCGCGTGCAGATGCTGGAAAGGCATCCCGTGGTCGCTGCACTGCTGGACGACGGCCTGCAGCGCGGCTACCGCAACGCGGAAATCGGCGGCTGGTTACGGGAGCGCCTGACGCTGGTGCACGCTTCCAGCCTGGAGGCGCTGGCAGCGATCGGCGAAAAGCCGGACGTGGTTTATCTCGATCCCATGTATCCGCACCGGCAAAAAAGCGCGCTGGTGAAGAAAGAGATGCGCGTGTTTCAGACGCTGGTAGGCGCGGATGACGATGCCGACGGGCTACTGGAACCGGCGCGACGGCTGGCGAAAAAACGCGTGGTGGTCAAGCGGCCCGACTATGCGCCGCCGCTGGCAGGCGTCGCCACGCAGTCCGCCGTGGTCACCAAAAGCCACCGTTTTGATATCTATCCGCCGCTGAACACCGGGCAGTAGCAGGCAGTAAAAAGCCGCTTCCCCTGAACCAGCGGAAGCGGCTTATCGCACGATAAAGAAACCTTAATCCTCTTCTTCATCGCGCAGCGGCACAATCAGCATATCGATATGCACGGTATTAATCAGCTGGCGGGCCGAGGACATCAGCTTGCTCCAGAAATCCTGATGATGGCCGCAAACCACCAGATCCACATCGTAACGCTTGATGGCGTCCACCAGTACCTGACCCAAATCGCCGCTGCCGCTAAGGGTTTCGGAAATCGGGTAGCCAGCGCTGTTTGAAATATCGGAAAGCGCGGAGTGGGTTTCTTCGGAAATCCTTTTTTGCATATCGCCCAGGTTTACGTCGATCAGGCCGGTATAGAGATCGGAGTAATTAACGTCAACGTGGATCAGCGACACTTTGGCGTCGTAAGGGCGGGCCATAGATACCGCTTTTGCCACCAGCAGTTTACTTTCTGGTGAAAGATCCACGGCAATCAGAATGTGTTTGTAAGACATAATGCTACTCCTTCCATTCGGTGCGGCTGCATACATGCAGGCAGTCTGGCATCATAACACATTGAATTAATGCGATGTGGCAGGGTTCCCCGCGCCTGTCGCGACGCGTTTTTTATCTTTACAGTATAGCGAAAAATGTTAACAAATCCCGGTCAGCGCCTCACCTTTGCGAGCGGGATCAAAATGAATCTGCGCCTCTTTTTATCTCCAGACTCGCGCATGCTGGAAAAAATTTCCTTCCATCTCCTAAACTGAAGAAGAGAATAAAAACGCTGGACGGCAACGTTGCCGTTACCATAGCCCGGTCCTGGGGTTGGCTACACTCTGTTTAAGCATCATGACGGCGGCTGGCAGAGTATCGTCGTGGAGGGGAGCATGATTAGCACGATTGCACTTTTTTGGGCTCTTTGCGTGGTTTGTCTGGTAAATATGGCGCGTTACTTTTCTTCCCTGCGCGCGCTGCTGGTGGTGCTTCGCGGCTGCGATCCTTTGCTTTATCAGTACGTTGACGGCGCGGGCTTTTTTACCTCTCACGGCCAGCCCGGCAAACAGGTGCGGCTGGTACGCTATATCTGGATGCAGCGCTACCGCGACCATCACGACGAAGAATTTATTCGCCGCTGTGAACGGGTACGCGGCCAGTTTCTGCTGACCAGCGCGCTGTGCGGACTGGTTTTTATCAGCCTGATCGGCCTGCTTATCTGGCATTGAGGCATAAAAAAAGGCGGGGAAATTTCCCCGCCCTGAGCTTACTTCATGCTGGATTACGGCACCAGCTTCAGCGCCAGCCAGTAAAGGCTACCCGACAGCACGATGGATACCGGCAGGGTAAAGACCCAGGCCAGCAGAATGTTTTTAATCGTGCGGCCCTGCACGCCGCCGCCGTCTACCAGCATGGTGCCGGCAACGGAAGAGGAGAGCACGTGGGTCGTTGAAACAGGCATCCCGGTGTAGCTGGCCACACCGATAGAAACCGCCGCAGTCATCTGTGCGGACATCCCCTGAGCGTAGGTCATGCCTTTCTTACCGATCTTCTCGCCGATAGTGGTGGCGACGCGGCGCCAGCCCACCATGGTGCCCAGCGACAGCGCCAGGGCAACGGCGATAATGATCCAGACCGGTGCGTATTCCACGGTATTCAGCATGTCGCCTTTCAGCTTGCCGAGGAAACGCTGATCTTCAGCAGAAACGCTTTTCAGCTTGGCCGTTTTATCGGCGGTATCCGAGATACACATCAACAGGCGACGCAGCTGGCCACGCTGCTCGACGTTTAACGCGTCGTAGCTTTGCAGGTTATTCAGCAGGCTCTGGGTGCGCTCGATAGCAGGCATCACGCGCGAAACATCGCAGTGAAACTCTTTCGGGCTACCCGGATTCTCTTCCGGCGTCGGCAGCGCAGGCGGCGCCATCTGCACCATCTGCGTCAGCGAATCGCCGTGCTGCCGGTAATACTGCTCCAGATGATTGACCGCATCGCGCGTGCGCGTGATGTCATAGCCGGAGGCGTTCATATTGACGACAAAGCCCGCAGGCGCCACGCCAATCAGCACCAGCATAATCAGGCCAATGCCTTTCTGACCGTCGTTAGCGCCGTGAGAGTAACTCACGCCGATAGCCGAGACGATCAGGGCGATACGGGTCCAGAACGGCGGCTTTTTCTTGCCGTCGATCTTTTCGCGTTCCGCAGGCGTCATATGAATACGGCGGCGCTTTTTATTGCCGCTCCAGCAGCGGCGCAGAATAAACACCATGCCGCCAGCCAGCACCAGGCCGACAATCGGAGAGATAACCAGCGACAGGAAAATGCCGATCATTTTTGGGATGTTCAGCGCATCAACGACCGACGTGCCGGTCAGCAGTGCGTTGGTCAGGCCAATGCCGATAATGGCCCCGATGAGGGTATGGGAGCTGGAAGCAGGCAGGCCGAAATACCAGGTGCCGAGATTCCAGATGATAGCGGCCAGCAGCATGGAAAAGACCATGGCCAGACCGTGAGCCGACCCGACGTTAAGCAGCAGATCGGTGGGTAGCAGATGAACGATGGCATAAGCAACGCTTAGCCCGCCCAGCAGTACGCCAAAGAAGTTAAATACGCCGGCCATGACCACCGCCAGTTGCGATCGCATTGCTCGGGTATAGATAACGGTAGCCACCGCGTTTGCCGTGTCGTGAAAGCCGTTAATGGCTTCGTAGAACAAAACAAAGAGCAGGGCAAGGACGAGTAACAGGCCGGTATGGTAATCAAGACCAGCAAACAGATGTAGCATAAGCGTTACGCCATTTTGGAGGACATGAACGCGGCGCATTATCAGCGAGAAACCGCGCCTGGGGAAAGTGAAATATAGACTTTTTTTGACATTAATGCGTCAGGCGGAGTAAATAGCGGCCCTGAAGCGTATGAAAATCATTCAGTTATAAACGCGGCCGCGCATGACGCTTTTGTGACGCTGGCGGGAAGCGCGCCTTGTCATTACAATCAGCGTTTTTTAAGCAGCAGGCCGGAGAGCAGTGTGGAAAAATTTGACGTTATCATTATCGGTGCGGGTGCGGCCGGCCTGTTTTGCGCCGCCCAGGCAGGGCAGCGAGGCAAGCGCGTGCTGGTGCTGGATAACGGCAAAAAAGCGGGACGCAAAATCCTGATGTCGGGCGGCGGCCGCTGTAATTTCACCAACCTTTATACCGAGCCTGCGGCCTATCTGTCGCATAATCCCCATTTTTGTAAATCTGCGCTGGCGCGTTATACGCAGTGGGATTTTATCGACCTGGTTAATCGGCACGGCATTCAGTGGCATGAAAAAACGCTGGGCCAGCTCTTTTGTGACGACTCCGCTCAGCAAATCGTGGATCTGTTGTTGAAAGAGTGTGAAACCGGCCAGGTGACGCTGCGGCTGCGCAGCGAAGTGCTGAAGGTCACGCGCGACAACGGCTATACGCTGGAGCTGAACGGCAGCGTAGTGCAGGCCGACAGGCTGGTTATCGCTTCCGGCGGGCTTTCCATGCCCGGCCTGGGCGCTTCGCCTTTCGGCTATAAAATTGCCGAACAGTTCGGCCTGAAGGTATTTCCCACGCGGGCGGGACTGGTTCCGTTTACGCTACACAAACCGCTGCTTGAGCAGCTGCAAACGCTTTCCGGCGTCGCCGTGCCTGCCGTAATGACGGCGGAAGACGGCACCGTGTTCAAAGAGGCGCTGCTGTTTACCCATCGCGGGCTTTCCGGCCCGGCGGTGCTACAGCTTTCCAGCTACTGGCAGCCTGGCGAATTCGTCACCATCAACCTCTCGCCGGAAAGCGATCTCAATGCTTTACTCAGCGAAGAGCGCGAAATCCATCCGAATCAAAGCCTGAAAAATACATTGGCTAAAGTACTGCCTCGCCGGCTGGTGGAATGCCTGCAGCTATTGGGCATGGTGCCGGAATGTACCCTGAAACAGCTGAACGGCCGACAGCAGGCAGAGCTGGCAGAAACGCTGCACGGCTGGCGCGTGCAGCCCAACGGTACGGAAGGTTACCGCACTGCCGAAGTGACGCTGGGCGGCGTCGATACCGACGCGCTCTCGTCAAAAACGATGGAGGCGCGGGACGTGCCGGGCCTCTATTTTATTGGGGAAGTGGTGGATGTTACCGGCTGGCTTGGCGGCTACAATTTCCAGTGGGCCTGGAGTTCCGCCTGGGCATGCGCGCAGGCGTTGTAAATGACCTCCCGGCCAGTCTCTGTTACTCAGGCCGGGCGGCCGTTGCCACAAGCAGCGCAGCCTGATTAACGGACATAGTCGGCCAGAGGGATAGCGGCGCGCGGCTGGCAGCCCCTTTATTCGGCTTAATATCACGCTTACCGCCTGGAAAAAGGGTGATAAATTTTAAAAAATGTAAAACAGCGGGACTGGTTATTTCCCTTTTTACTTTCCTGCTGTCGTCTTTTAAATAACAACACTGTGTTATCAGGTAATGTAATTTTTTCGGGAAAGGCATGCCTTAAACAGACCTGGTCTGCGATACCATAAATAAAATAACGTTGCCGCTCACGCGGCTATATTAAGTCCGTCATTAAGATACTTACTGGAGTTTTCACTCCATAACAAGCATGCCTTTTTAGGTTAATTTCCATTGTTTCCTGTTGCAGTATTGAGTAACACTTCTGATTATATAAAATATTTTTTAAAAAAAAGCCTTCTTGCTGTTAATAGGATCAACTAATATAACCCCATGGATGACCGGATCTGCTGGCATTATGGCGCAGGAAGCATTGCTATATTTCCATTTTTACTGTCAGCCTTTTTATATAAACCCTCTCCGGCAGACAGCGCCCTCCCTCAGATACGGTAGATGTATTTATAGTTATTATGGATATTAACGAAAGGAAGCATTATGGCTATGATATTAAGGCCTTTTATCCCCGGTATTATGCTGTCTTTACCGCTTTACGCTGCGGCGGCTTCGCCGTGGGTCGTCACCGATGGATCCACGCTACAGGTCACTGCCGGTTATTCCTCTGTTGAAAAAGGCGATGTTCCCCTGGTGGTGTCGGGCGCGGGCAGCCAGCTTACTACCGACAGCGGCCTGACTTTTACTACTTCGCACGCCGGGACGAGAGGGGCCAGGGTAACCGAACAGGGCAGCCTGAATCTGAATGGCGTGACGTTATCAACCAGCGAAGAAAACTCCACGGCGATCTATGCTGATTCTGGCACGCTGACCATCACCGACAGCACGATCGCTACACTGGGCAGTCAAAGCCGCGGGATCCGGGCCAAAAACAGTGATGTTACTATTATTAATTCTACGCTTACGACTAACACAATTGACGGCGCTATCGAAGTATCGGGCGGGGTGCTGAAAGCTGATGGACTAACTATTACTAGTCCTGTTGCCGGCATTGAAGTCTATGCACATGAAGGCGTGTATGGCAACGCCACGCTAAATAATATCCATTTCACGCTGACCGGTGACAAAGCCATTCAGGCTATTTTTGCGCGCAGAGGCCATGTTACCGGCACCAATATCACTATCGATACCGCTTCTGAATACTTTTCGGCTATTGAGATCGGCAACGGTACAAACAGCACGTTGATCTTAAACGACAGCACTATCAATGCGGCCTATGTCGGCATCCGTACATTGGGCGGTCATGCAACCCTAAATAACGTTGATATCACGACAACAGTGAATGATAACAATCATGCGCATAACGCCCTTGAAATAAGCGGGCAGGGCGATAGCGCTACCATTAACGGCGGCACGTTTCAAACCTCTAAGGTCAAGTCCCACGGCATTTATATGCCGCTCAGCAGCACTATACTGGACGCCACCGGCGTTAATATCCTCACCCACGGCGGCAGTTCCCATGGGATTATGGCGGGTGGCAAAGTTAATCTGACTGACGCTACGCTACTTACCTCAGGTAGTGGGAGCTACGGTCTTTATGCCACGGTAAGCTATTCCTATGCAGGAAACGTCACGGGCGACGGGATAACGGTTAATACCTCTGGCGAACAGGGCTACGGCGTGAGGACTGCCCAGGGAGCCATAATAGACCTTAACAACAGCAACATAACGACAAGTAACACCCAGGCGTATGGCGCAGTCGCCTCTGACGCTGGCGTATTGACGCTGACTAATAGCGCTATCACTACGGCCGGCGAGTTTTCAGTTGGCACCTATCTTATTCGCTCCGGCAAATTAACGTTGCACGACACGCAGATAAATACTTCTGGCGACAGTGCTTATGGCATCCTGGCTATGACAAACAGCACCGCAACGCTGGTCAATCCAGCCATTACCACCAGCGGTAAAGAGGCGCATGGCGTTGCCGCTACCGCCAGCAGCGTGGTTACTATTACCGGCGGCGAAATTGTCACTACCGGCGAAGGCACCGGGGGCATCTATGCCGGAAGTGCGGCAACCGTTACCGCCGCTAACGTCGCCGTTACCGCTTCCGGGAACAACGCGTTTGGTTTAATTGCCAACCTTGGCAATATAGAAATGACCGACAGCACCATCGCCAATACGGGAACGGCTACAGCATCAAAAGGACCGCAGGCGGCCGGGCTGTACGCGAACATCTATTCCGATACCCTGAGCAGCGCAGTCACGCTGAATAACACAACGCTGCGTAGCGAAGCGGGAAGCGGCGTGCTGGTTAAAGGCTCCGCGCTGGATCTGACGCTCAGCAACGGTAGCCTTGTTTATGGCGGCAACGGTACGGCGCTCAGCGCTGGCGCAAACGTTAATGACAAAGGCGAGGTTTTTCTTTCGACGGTGAACGTGACGGCGAACGGCGCCTCGCAGCTGCTGGGCGATGTTATCGTCAGCGACGATAGCCTCGTTAACCTGACGCTGAACGACGGCTCCACGCTGAGCGGGGCGACGCAAAACGTTAATCAGCTAATCCTCAACAGCGCCAGCAGCTGGCTGGTAACGGCCGATTCCAACCTGAACACGCTGACGATGGACGGCGGCTCGGTGGTGTTCAACAACGCTTCGGGCTTCAGCTCGCTCGCCGTGAAAGGCGATCTGGCCGGCTCCGGTTCGTTTGCGTTTAATACCCAATTGGGCGGCGACGATTCACCCAGCGACAGGCTGCTGGTAAACGGCAACGCTTCGGGCAGCTATGATGTCAGCGTCAACAACAAAGGCGGCACGGGCGCGCTGACCCACAGCGGTATTCTGCTGGTGCGCGTGGAAGGCGATGCTGATGCCGCGACCTTTAATCAGAAAAACGCCGTGGTGGCCGGTAATTATCAGTACTTCCTGAATAAAATCGGTGACAAGGACTGGTACCTGCAATCTTCGCTGACGCCCATTCCGCCACCGGATGACGCCGCAGAGATCGATGAGGATCCCATTATTCCTGATGTGCCGGATACGGATGAGGTTGTTGAGCCGGATACGGATAAGAGCGACGAAACAGGTAATGACGCGGCGGCGCCAGAGCCGGAAGTTATTGCTTACCGCCCGGAAACAGCAGGTTACCTTATCGCGCCTTATCTGAATTCGACCTACGGATTTGACACCATCGGTACCTGGCACGAACGCCTCGGCGCTTACCAGGGCGGCACGGCCTGGGCGCGAGTCTCAGGCCGTCACGACAGGTATGCAGCCGGACGCTTTGCTTTCAACGTGAATACCACTTTCGTCCAGCTGGGCGGCGATGTCGTCACGCGTCAGTTTGCCGACGGCTGGCATCTGACGGCTGGCCCGATGATGACGCTTGGCCATCAGCGCAGTAACAATAAAGATACCGCGCGCAGCCTGAGGTCGGAACTCTCCGTTGACGTGGGTAAAGTGACCACCAACGCTTACGGCATCGGCGGCTATCTGACGGCATGGAACGACAGCGGCGCTTATCTGGATAACGTTGTGCAGCTTACGCGCTACAGCAACGAGTTCTCCAGCCTGACCCGCGCCAAAATGGACAGCTACGGCGTCGTCGCCTCGGTGGAAACCGGTATCCCGCTGACTTTAGGCGACCGGTTCAGGCTGGAACCCCAGCTACAGGCGATGGGCCAGTACATGAACATCAGCCAGACCTATTCCAGCGGCGTTAAGCTGAAGGATCAGAACCTGATGGTCGCCCGGCTGCGCGAAGGTCTGCGGTTCTATTACGATAATCCCGTGCTGAAGCCTTACCTACAGGCAGACGTGGTGCAGTTTCTGGGCCACACGCCGGGCGTTGATATGAATAACGAAACGATGCGGCCGGACGTACGTCGTGGCTACTGGCAGGCGGGCGCCGGTGTCAGCAGCCAGCTCAATCCGCACTTCAGCGTGTATGCTCAGGTAAAATATGCCCACAGCTTTGGGCCGGGTACGGAAGGCTATACCGGCAACATGGGGATACGTTACAAGTTCTGACCGCTTCAGCGGTTGCTGAAAGGGCCTGCGGGCCCTTTTTTGTTGCGCCAGACGGCTTTTTGAAATTGCTAACGGTAATGAAAATTATTATCATCCGCAGCAATTATAACTCTACCTGCGCGTTTATTGATGAAAACACCTTTCGCTCTTCCTTTTGCCGTTGGGCATTTTACCGGGAAAATTCCCCTGCTGTTACCTGGCTTACTGTTCAGCACGGCCGCGCTGGCAGCGGGCACCGCAAAAGATCCGACGCTGACCGTGACCGCCGACGGCACCGGCGAGCCAGGCAGCTACAGCCAGGATACCGCGAGCGCGGCCAGCAAAATGCCGCTGCCGCGAAATGAAACGCCGCAGTCCGTCAGCGTGGTTACGCCGCAGGTGATAGAAGATTACCAGGTGAAAAGCGTGAACGACGCCATGAAGTTCGTCAGCGGCGTCAGCCAGGGCAATACGCTGGGCGCGATTGAGGACGGCTTCGTCAAGCGCGGCTTCGGCAGCAACTCCGACGGCTCGATCTTTATCGACGGCGTACGCAGCAACCAGGGGCTGTCGATGGACAGCACCATCGATCATGTGGAAGTGCTGAAAGGCTCGGCCTCGCTACTGTACGGCATTCAGAATCCTGGCGGCATTATCAACCTGGTCAGCAAAAAGCCGCAGTATGAATGGCACACGCATCTTGCCGGCGAAACCACCAGCGTCGGCGGCGGCGCGGGCAGCGTGGACATCACCGGGCCGCTGGGCGACGGCTTTGCCTTTCGCCTGATTGCCGAGCGCCAGCGCGAGGATTACTGGCGTAATTTTGGCGCTAATGAACATACGCTGCTGTCGCCATCGCTGAGCTGGTATGGCGAAAAAGCCGCTTTCAACATCAGCTATACCGAATATAAGTTTGATATTCCGGTCGATCGCGGCACCGCGTTTATCAATAAAAAACCGGTAAATATCCCCTATAACCAGCGTCTGGACGACAGTGCCAACCACGCCTGGGGGAAAAACAAGCGCCTGAATATCAGCTACGCCTACAGCCTGGATGAAACCTGGGAAACCCATCTCAACTACGCCTGGATGCAGCGTCGCTACGACAGTAACGAAGTCCGCGCTACGGCGGTCAACGCCGCCACCGGCATTGTCTCTCGCCGCGCGGACGCGAACCGCGGCTTCAATCACCAGACCACTTATCTTGCCTGGGACATAGGCGGCAGCCCGCAGATTTGGGGCATGCAGCACGATATTATGCTGGGCGTTGACTACGAGCAGAATGAAACCTACAAGGCCTGGTCCTATCGCGGCAAGGTGTCAAAAACCTTCAACATGTACGATCCGATCTATGGCGAAGAGCCGCCGATCAACGCCAGCACGGTGGCCGATGCGCAGAGCAATCTGCGCACCAACCTTTACAGCCGTTCGCTGTTTGCCAAAGACAGTATCCATCTGACCGATAAATGGATAGCGGTAGCGGGCGCCCGCTATCAGCGCTACACCCAAACCGCCAGCAGCGGCTGGGCCGATCCGCAGAGCACGCTCAACGATCGCGGCGATGCTTTTCTGCCGCAGGCAGGGCTGGTGTATAAGGCGCGGCCCGATCTTTCACTCTACGGCAGCTACAGCAAATCGTTTACCCCTTCAACGCAAACCGATGACGACGGCAACGTCGCCTCGACGGAAAAAGGCACGACTTATGAAGTGGGCGCAAAGTGGCAAATGTTGCCCGCTGTGTCCGCCACGCTGGCGCTGTATCGTATTGACGAGAAGGATATGTCGGTGTTAATCAACGGCAGTACGCGCAACATTCCTGAGGCGCGCTCTACCGGCGCGGAGGTGGAGATCAACGGTGAGCTGGCGCCGGACTGGAACATGATAGCCACCTATAGCCACGATAAAACGGAAATCGTTGAGGATGACGTTAATCCGGCTAACGAGGGCAATCGGCTGGTCAACGCGCCAACCAACAGCGGCAGTCTCTATCTGACGCACGCCATGCGTTTCTCCTGGCTACAGGGCGAGGTGCGCGTCGGCGGCGGCGGGCGCTACGTCGGTTCCCGCGCGGGCGACCCGGAAAACAGCTTCACGATGCCGGACTATACGGTGGCGGACGCTTTCGCCGCCTGGGACAGCAAGCTGGTGGGCAAACATACTCAGCTGAAGATCAACGTCAACAACCTGTTTGATAAAGCGTATTACGGATCCAGCGGCGGCAACCTGCGTGTTAGCGAAGGCGCGCCGCGTGAAATCGTGGTTTCCGCGTCCGTTGATTTCTGATCGTAATGGGAAACCTCATGAAAAAATGGCCTATCCTGCTGCTGCTGTTAGCCTGCAGCGCGCCGCAGGCAAAAATGCTTACCGATATTTTGCAGCGCAAGGTCACGGTGCCGGACAATCCGCAGCGCATCGTACTGGGCGAAGGACGGCTGCTCTATACGCTGGCGCTGGTGGAACAGGGCAACCCGCTGCGGCGCGTGGCGGGCTGGCCTGGCGATCTGCCGCATTACGATCGGCAGACCTGGGCACGCTACAGCGCCGCTTTCCCCGCCATCAAAAAAATTCCCCTGATTGGCGGTGCTAATCCGGGCCAGCTCAGCGTGGAAAAAATCATCGCGCTGCGGCCGGATTTGGTGATCCTGCCGCTTTACGCCAAAAAGCCTGCGGCGCAGGACAGCACGCTGATGCAGCTGGACGCGGCGGCCATTCCGGTTATCTACGTCGATACGCGGGTAGATCTGCTGAAAAATACCGTACCGAGCCTGAAAATTTTGGGTGAGGCGCTGGGCGACCAGCAGAAAGCGCAGCGCTTTATCGCCTTCTATCAACGGCATATGGCGCTAATTCATGACCGGCTGCGTCAGGCGGCTCCAGTCAGGCCGCGCGTGATGCTGCAACTGCATATAGGGCGGCGGGAAGTGTGCTGTACCACGGTGGGACACGGCAATCTGGCCGATCTGCTGGCGTATGCGGGCGGCGACAATATTGCGGCCGGTCAGTTTAGCAGCGTATTTGGTCAGCTAAGCGCGGAGGCGGTGCTGGCTGCCCGTCCCGATTTCTTTCTGGCAACCGGCCTGGGCGATGCGCAGCAGCCGCATCGGCTACAGCTTGGCCCGCAGGTCGCGCCGGCCACGGCAAAGCAAAGTTTTTCGCAGGCGCTGGCGAGCGAGCGGGTTATCGCCCAGCTGGCGGCCATTCGTCAGGGCCGAACCTTAGCCGTGTGGCACAATTTTTATCTGAGCCCGTGGCATCTGCTGGCGGTCGAGGTTATTGCTAAAACGCTGCATCCGCAGCTGTTCCACGATCTGGAACCGGCCGACACGCTGCGTGAAATGAACGAGGAATTTTTGCCGCTGCCGGAAACCGGCACCTACTGGACAAGCGGCGAAAAAAGCGGAAGGTGAAAGAAAAAGCCCGCGGCTGCGGGCTTTTAAACTGACTTGCTAATGCAAACCTGTAGGCTTACTCGTTAATGCGGGGATGCTGGTTAATCAGATGCTTACGCTTCTCTTCCAGCTCGGCGATCTGCTCGCTAATATCTTCGATCTTGCTCTCGATATTGTCGTGATGCTCCTGCAACAGCTCTCTTGCCTCGGCAATATCAGAGGCGGCAGGCGTTGCACCACGCAGCGGCATATTGGCCGTTTCCTTCATCATGATACCGGTAATCAGACCCACAACCGCTACCACCATCAGATAGTAGGCTGGCATATAGAGGTTGGCGGTGTACTCCACCAGCCACGCCGCCAGCGTTGGCGTCAGGCCCGCTACCAGAATAGATATATTGAAGGCGCTGGCCAGCGCGCTGTAGCGAATATGGGTAGGGAACATCGCCGGCAGCGACGAAGCCATTACGCCCGTAAAGCAGTTCAGGATCACCGCCAACAGCAACAGACCGGCGAAAATCAGGCCCATCACGTTACTGTTAATCAGCATAAAGCACGGGATCGCCAGCAGCAGCAGTGCAATACTGCCGATAATCACAAACGGGCGACGGCCAAACTTATCGCTCATCAGGCCCATTACCGGCTGCACGAACAGCATACCAATCATAATCGCGATAATAATCATTACGCCGTGATCTTCGGAGTAGTGAAGGTTATGCGACAGGTAGCTGGGCATATAGGTCAGCAGCATGTAGTAGGTGACGTTGGTAGACAGCACCAGACCGATACAGGCCAGCAGGCTTTTCCAGTGTTTGGTAGCGATATCCTTAAACGACACTTTCGGGCCGTCGGCCAGACCTTCGCGATCGCCCTGTTCCAGTTTCTCAACGTGCTGCTGGAACGCAGGCGTTTCTTCCAGCGCGTTACGCAGATAGATGCCGATCAGGCCCAGCGGCAGCGCCACGAAGAACGGAATACGCCAGCCCCAGTCAAGGAAATTCGCTTCGCCGACCACGGTAGAAATCAGCACCACCAGGCCTGCGCCCGTCACAAAGCCGACAATAGAACCGAAGTCCAGCCAGCTGCCCATAAAGCCGCGCTTGCGGTCAGGCGAGTATTCGGCCACAAAAATAGAGGCACCGGTATATTCGCCGCCTACCGAGAAGCCCTGCGCCATTTTACACAGCAGCAGCAGGATGGGCGCCCAGATGCCGATAGAGGCATGAGAAGGTATCAGGCCGATACAGAAAGTACTGACCGACATAATGACAATGGTAATGGAAAGGATTTTCTGACGACCATACTTATCGCCCAGCGCGCCAAAGAACAGGCCGCCAAGCGGGCGGATCAGGAAAGGAACGGAGAAGGTCGCCAGCGCGGCAATCATCTGCACGCCAGGGTCGGCGCCGGGGAAAAATACCTGGCCCAGCGCATAGGCGACAAAGCCGTATACCCCAAAGTCAAACCACTCCATAGCGTTACCGAGCGACGCTGCGGTAATGGCTTTGCGTAACCTGGCATCATCAATGATCGTTACGTCTTTTAAGCCAATCGGCTTAACACGCTTCCTACGTAGCTTCATATAAAGCACCCTGTAATTGACTGTTTCCCGGAAAAATCTTCCGCTCCGCTCGCACCGCCGCAGCGGGAAAGCAGAGCGAATAGCGTACGGGCTTTCGCCCTGTCGACGGAGATAAGTAGCAAATTTGTTCGTTCGTTAACAAATATCCGTCTGCTTTCAGTATATCGTTTCTGCGCTGTGTAACATAATTTCTACCTGAAATTAGATTGTGTAACCAGCGGTTAACGGACGCAACCGCGCCCTCGACGCAGCCGAAAACGCCAGAAAAATTCACGGCGAAGGCCAGCCAGGTGAGGGGGAATAAGAAGACATTGCCCACTTTTTTATAATGAGATTAAGTCAGGCTACCTGCCAATATTAGTATTGCGCCTGCTGGCTCGATCGGTAATACTGCCGTTCGCAGTCTTGCGGGGGGGTAATGAATAATAAAAAACACGTTCATTTTAAAAACTATTGGCTGGAAAGCACAGAAGCTAATTTAAAATTCTTCCGGCCTCAGCAAACTTTTCTCCTTAATAACGGTAGGGTTTACTCACAAAAACAGATAAAGCCTGAGAGTGGAGAAATTACAGACAAAACAGGGTCTGAAGAACGCGCTTTGCTAATGGCTAAGTGGCCAGGCTTGATGCGAATGAAATTTATTCAATGTATTGATAACATTAGGTTTATATTAAAGTATCGCTTCCTGAAATATCAGCGAAAAAGCTATTGGGATATATATCAGGAGCACCAGCAGGTTTCGTCTCAAATTATCACAATGCTGGCCAGGATTAATGAACGGACGAAAGCCCGGTACGAAGAGGCAGGGATAACCCATAGCGAACAAAAAACGTTCCCCGAAGACGACGCCGTCAGGATTGCATTGCGGGCGGCGCTAAAGCTACGTAAATGAAATTGAAAATCGTTACGCTTTTTCGCCGTCGGCGTTAATTCAGCCTGTATCCGACTATTTAAACCAGCGGGCGTTGACCTTCCTGCTGCATCCAGGACATAAATAGCCGGTTGTCCATTGGGCGGGCGTAATAATATCCCTGAATAAATACTACTCCGCGCGCCTGCAAATAATGAAGCTGAGTGGCGTTTTCTACGCCCTCCGCCACAATCTTCAGCCCCAGCTTGTGGCTTAGCGTGATGATGGCGTCCAGCACCGGCGCTTCGCCCGTGGTTGATTCGATGGCATTGACGAAGCCGCGGTCGATTTTCAGGTAATCCAGCGGGAAGGTTTGCAGATAAGAGAGCGAGCAGTGGCCGGTGCCAAAGTCATCAATGGCGATATGAATACCTTCATTACGCAGCAGCTGGAGCTTTTGCACAACGTCTTCTCCGTCGGAAAGCAGGCTGCGCTCGGTCAGTTCCAGCGTGATATCCGGTCGATGTATCGCCATGCCACGAGCAAAATAGCGGATATCCTCGACAAAATCGTCGTGCTGGACGTGCGCGGCGGCCACGTTAAGCGCCAGACGGAAATCCGGCGGCAGGCTCCACTGTTTGGCATCCTCCAGCACCAGCTCCATCAGATGGCGGGTCAAAGGTATGATCATCTCTTCCGCTTCCGCCGCGGTGATAAACATATCTGGCCTTACCCAGTGGCCGTCGGGCCGCTGCCAGCGCATCAGCACTTCAGCGCCGCTGGCTTTACCTGTAACCATATGATAAACAGGCTGATAATTAACGGAGAATTCGCGATGCAGTATGGCTTTCCGCAGCTGGTCGCGGGGAGAAAGCTTACGTTTCAGCCAGTTGTTGGTCACGGTCATCAACAGCAGCGACAGGATCAGCGCCATCGGCACGAAGGTAAACAGACCCTGACGCCAGGTAAAGGCAATATCGCTGGCGGGCGAGGTCACCTCGACGCCGATAGGGTAGCGGCTGGAACGTTCGCTGAGCGTCACGGGCTGGAGCAGTCCCGACGGCTGATTGCCGTTTGCGCCGCTGCGCAAGGCGAAGCCGCCACCGAACTGTAGCCGGATACTGTTATGCTGGCTTTTGCCGACCGCGCTCATCACATCCAGCAAATACTGGCCGTCAACGATCACAAAAGCGCCGGAATGCGCGGGCGTATCGTGCATAAAAATCACGGCGGGCCTGTCTCTCACCGCCCAGGTTTGGCTTAACGAAAGCATCCACTTCGCTTTTCGATCCGTCGGCGGCTGACGCTGAATAACGGTAGCGATATCGTTATGTATCCCGCCGAATGCGGAAGAGCAGGTTATGCGACCCTCACGCATAACGCCTATTGAGCGAAAATAGGGAGACAGCGCCGCATACTTTCTCAGCTCGTCATTGATCTCTTCGCAGGGTCTTTTCGGAAACGCCTGAAGTTCGTCAAGGGTATCCCAGGCCCGGTCGCCGATTGCTTCGGCATGCGCCAGCAGCATACCCGCCGTCGCCGCCTGCTGGCGCTTAACGATCTGTCTGGCGTCGATAAAAGTAAAGATCAGACAAAGGAGCAGCGGCACTATGCCAGCGACCGCCAGCAGCACGCCTCTTTTTTCACTGCTTCTTTTCGGCCGATCCATTCATTGTCCTCTGTTAGCGGCATCCCTGCGCCGCCTGAAAAGGTAAAGGTAGCATGGCGCGGAAAAAAAAATCAGGTGCGCCGTCGCTTAGCTAATTTTATGCAATTTATTCTCAGATTGATCGTTTCCGCCATACGTTTCTTCTGTGTCAGGATGCCCTGGCCCGGCTTCGGGCTTCCATCACGCTGTATTCAGGAGGATTTTATGAGTGGCGCACTGCATTCCGCCGAATCGCTTCGCGCGCGAATTACCGACGCGGAGTGGCAGGCTCGCGTCAAACTGGCCCAGTGTTACCAGCTGGCCGCGCGGCTGCGCTGGACCGATCATATCTACACCCACTTTTCGCTGCGGGTGCCGGGCGACAAGCCGCATTTCCTGATCAACGCTTACGGACAAACCTTCGACGAAATTGCGCCGGAAACGCTGGTGAAAGTCGATCTGGACGGCGAAATCATTGACGATCCTGTCGGCTCAGGCATCAACCCGGCTGGCTACGTTATCCACAGCGCTATTCACCGCGCCCGCCCGCACACGCACGCCGTGCTGCATACCCATACGGCGGCGGGCATTGGCGTGGCGGCGCAGAAAAACGGTCTGCTGATGATTTCGCAGCACAGTATGCGTTTTTACCGCAGGCTGGCCTATCACGATTACGAAGGCATCGCGCTGGATCTGGATGAACAGCAGCGTATCGTCGCCGACCTGGGCAATCTGAACGCGCTGATCCTGCGTAATCATGGCCTGCTGACCTGCGGTGAAAATCTGGAAGAGGCCTTCTACAACCTTTATTACCTGGAAAGAGCGTGCGTGGCGCAGTTGGCGGCCCAGTCTGGCGGCGCAGAGCTGAGCATTGTGCCCGACAGCGTGGCCGAAAAAGCCGCGCGGGTTTTTGATAACGGCATAAAAAATAAAAAGTATCTGCTGCACTGGGATGCCTATATTCGTCAGCTGGCGCGTAACGCGCTTTAAGGAAAAAAGATGAAAGCGGGAAAAAGCGCGCTGGCGCTGCTGCTGGGCATAAGCCTGATAGCCAGTGCGGCAAAAGCGGAAAAAGTGACGCTGGTACTGGGCGACCAGGCGCGGAATCTACGGTCGCTGGTGGAGGCTTCCGGCGTAATGAAAGACGCGCCTTATGACTACCGCTGGGCCAACTTTCAGGGCGCCGCGCCGCTGTTTGAAGCCCAGCGGGCTGGCGCAGTGGATACCTCTTACGCGGGCGACCTGCCGGTGCTGATGGCGGCCTCGGGCGGCGTCGATCTGAAAATTATCGCCACCAACGTGGGCGACAGCGCGAGCAATGGGCTGATAGTACCCGCTGATTCACCGCTGCACAGCGTGAGGGATCTGGCCGGAAAAACGGTGGTGGTCTCCTCCGCGCGCGGCAGCATCTCGCAGCATTTGCTCTATGAAGCGCTGGAAGAGGCCGGAGTGCCGCAAACGGCGGTTTCCGTACGCTTTGTTCTGCCGACCGACGCCAGCGCCGCCTTTAATTCCGGCCAAATTGCCGCCTGGGCCACTTTCGATCCCTATCTTGGCATTGCTGAACAGCACGGCGCGCGGCTGCTGCGCGACAGCAAAGGGCTGACCACCTCGCTCTCGTTTGTCACCGCTACCGGCAGCTCGCTAAAAGATCCGCAAAAGCGGTTGGCTATCGCCGATTTCGCGCGCCGACTGGTGCAGGCTCGCGCCTGGGGGATAGCGCATCCGGTTGAGTATAATAAGGTTTATTCGTCGCTGACTCGTCTGCCGCCGGAAGTGTCGAAAGGCATTACCGGCCGTATTTCTCATGGCATACGGCCGGTTACGGCAGAGGATATCGCTAAAGTTCAGCAGGTTGCCGATCTCTTCTCCTCGCTGGCTATCTTGCCCAACAAGGTTGATGTGCGGGCAATAACCGATACCAGCGTCTTTGACGCGCGCTGACGACTATTTTTGCAGTTTGGGTTTTGCCGTCCTCGGCGGTCTGCCGTTGCCCAGCAGGATCGCCAGTTTGCTGCCGCCCGGCGTGGTCTCCATCAGGATTTTACACACGCTCGTGAGCGGTACGGAGAGCAGCATTCCTACCGGCCCCAGCAGCCAGCCCCAGAAAATCAGCGACAGGAACACAACCAGGCTGGAAAGCCCCAGCCCTTTTCCCATCACGCGCGGCTCCAGCATATTGCCAAACACCATATGGATCGCGCTGAAAAGCGCTGCGACCAGCGCCGCTTCATACACGCCGTTTAGCAGCAGCGCCTGTAGCGTGGGCGGAATACCGGCAATAATAGGGCCGATATTGGGAATATAGTTTAAAACGAACGCCACTACGCCCCACATTAGCGCGAACTGCACATCCAGCAGCATCAGCACCAGCCAGACGGAAAACCCGGTAATCAGGCTAATCAGCGTTTTCAGCGCCAGGTAATGGGTAACGCCTTTCAGCGCTTTATGCAGCCCGGCGATGCGAATTTTAGGATTGATCAGCGCGAAACGCAGCTTGTAGGGCAGGTGATGCACTTCAAACAGCATAAACACCACTGTCATAATCAGCAGCACCAGGTTGGTCAGCGCGCCGGAAAACTGGCTGAGGATCAGCGTCGCCATGCCCATAATGGCGTTGGGATCGAGCCGCGCCGCCAGGCTGTTGGTAGAAAGATTAATATGAAAAGGCGCGGCAATATGTTGAAGCTGCGCCAGCCTTTGCGTCATTTGCTGCTGAAGCTGCGGATAAACGGTAGAGAACTCATCCGCCGAACCGGCAATCATCGCCACCAGCAGCCCGAATGCAACCAGCACCGCCGCGATCACCAGGCTGATAGCCATACCGCGCCGGACGCCGCGCCGCATCAGGATGGTAACCAGCGGGTTTAAAATAATGGCCAGAAACAGGGCCAGTAAAAAGGGAACCAGGATAGCCGATGCCGCCTTGATGCCGGCTAAAACCACGACCAGCGTCGCCATTTTTAGCAGCATATTCTGCCCCATCTTCTCCTGCTGTGGTGCGTTCATTCCTTCTCCTTCAGGCTTTTTGTGATTAAGTGTAGCGACTGTTTTCCGGCAGGCTTCTGATTTCAGGAAAGGTCTCAGAACCGGGATATTTTGTTCAACGCAGAGCAGGATACGTCAGCAATAGCTGGTCTGGCTGCAGGCCGTGTTAAAAATAGCGTGCCGCATAATTTATGCACTGGCCGCCTGCGGGCCGGGAAATCAGGTTATAGTTATTATTCATGTCATTTCGGACAGGATATTCTTCGCTATGCCTGAACAACCCGCCCCGGAGGCTCCGGGCGCTTTACGTCTGAATCTGCGCATCATTTCCGTTGTGATTTTCAATTTCGCCGCTTATCTGACTATTGGCCTGCCGCTGGCAGTGCTGCCTGGCTATGTCCACGATGTGATGGGCTACAGCGCATTTTGGGCTGGATTAGTGGTAAGCCTGCAATATTTCGCCACGCTGGTCAGTCGTCCGCACGCGGGGCGCTTTGCCGACCTGCTGGGCCCGAAAAGAGTCGTGGTGGCTGGGCTTTGCGGCTGTCTGATCAGCGGGCTGTGCTATGCGCTTGCCGCGTTAACCGCAACGCTCCCGATGGTTAGCCTGCTTTTGCTTTGCTTTGGCCGGATCGTGCTTGGCATAGGGCAAAGTTTTGCCGGAACCGGCTCCACGCTTTGGGGCGTCGGCGTAGTGGGATCGCTTCATATAGGACGCGTAATTTCCTGGAACGGCATTTTCACCTATGGCGCGATGGCGATTGGCGCGCCGCTGGGCGTGGGCATTTATCGCTGGGGCGGCCTGCTGTTGCTGGCCGGCGTGGTAACGGCTATCGCGCTGCTGGCGGTGCTGATGGCGCTGCCACGACCTGCCGTCAAAAGCAGCAAGGGCAGACCGCTGCCTTTTCGCGCCGTGCTGGGCAAGATCTGGCGCTTCGGTACCCTTTTGGCGATGGGATCCGCCGGCTTTGGCGTGATCGCTACCTTTATTACGCTCTTCTACCAGAACAAAGGCTGGGACGGCGCGGCCTGGGCGCTGACGCTGTTCAGCGGCGCTTTTGTCGGTACGCGCCTGTTGTTTCCCAACGCCATTAACCGGCACGGTGGACTGATGGTGGCGGCGGTCTGCTTTGCGGTAGAAGCCGTCGGTTTATTTCTGGTCTGGGGTGCGGCGGATCCGTGGATGGCAAAGCTGGGCGCGCTGCTGACCGGTGCCGGCTTCTCGCTGGTTTTCCCGGCGATTGGCGTGGTGGCGGTGAAGGCCGTGCCCGCGCAGAATCAGGGCAGCGCGTTGGCAACCTATACGGCCTTTATGGATCTTGCGCTGGGCATCACCGGGCCGCTGGCCGGGCTGGTAATGAGCTATGCCGGCGTCCCGGTTATTTATCTGGTTAGCGCGCTGCTGGTCTGTCTGGCGATGTTGCTGACGTTGAAGGCCCGTCATGCAATAGCGGAAAGCGCCTGAGCAGCGTTTCCGTTGCGCAGGGCGCCAGATACGGTTGAACATTGTAAATATTATGCAAAAGACTTTTTGATCAGGCGCCAGGGCGCGGCGTTGAGTGGCTGTCGATGATGCATGTTGCGCGGGAAGGTTGTTGATAACGCTCGTCACGCGGAAAGCTGTCGACGCCGCGTGCTGCGTGGGAAAGCTGTTGATACCGCAAAAGCGCTAAAAAAAGGGCGGCCATCAGACCGCAAGATACGACACAGATAAAAGAGAGGGAATCAGGGGCAGAGCGCAGCCACAGCACCGGGCCGCGCGCTAAAAAATTTTATGCCTGCAACAGCTGAATGCTTTGACGGATTTCCCGCTCAATATCCGCAGCGCGCCAGTTTTCCATAACAGAAGAAAAAGGTTCCAGCGCGTACACGCCCCGATACCCCATGCGTTCCAGGCGCTGTACCTGAGCCACGCTTCTCAGCAGGTCACCTTCACTCAGCATAATGCGTTCTTCGTCGGTCAGTTCCGCCGTTGGCCTTGTATCCTCGACGCCCGAAAGGTGGACCAGGCCAATATTGTCGATATCGATCCCGCTTTCAAATTCCGCTTCCGCCTTTTCGTACAGATGATGGTGGAAGGTATCCACTAACAGGCGGAAAGGCACGTTGGCATCGCGGATTAGCGCCTGGGCGTGGACGGCGGAACGCAATGAACTGATCGGAAAGCCGAGAGGCTCAACCAGGCCTTCAATGCCATATTGCTCAAACAGCGGCGCCAGTTTTTTCAGCGCGCTGATAGTTTCTTCCGCAGAAATTGGCGTACCGTCATTTAACGGACAGAGCACCAGCGCTTTTGCGCCTACGCCCCTGGCGTCCTTCAGCAGCGCTTCCGTTTTTGCCTGCAGGGCTTCGTCCACCTGGTTGAAAGGATAGACAGCGTTGATGGTAACAATTTCCAGACCGTATCGCTGCGCCAGCTCGCGCACCTCTTCGTGGCTCAGATTGTCCGTCACCTTGCCGCTGGACATATCGTTGCGCAGCTCAACCTTATTCAGACCGAGCCCGTGAACCAGTTTGAAAAATTGCTCAATGCCAAGGCCGGGAGCAATTTTACGGTTAATACAGATACGGGTTGGATCAATCGCCATCTTGCAGCTCCTGCAAAGTAAAAGAGATAAATGTCGGACTGTTGGCAAGGGCTTTGCCTGGCCTGCACCATCAGCAATCAGACCAGCCCCGATAACCTGAACTTTCAGCCTGTACCGCGACCTGTCGAACGTTGTGCAACAGAAGAACATTTATTTCATTAATGGGGAATGATGAAACTTAAATTTTTAGATCTTCCTCGCAAAATTTCGTTTTGAGCAGGCTTTATACATGAAATCCCGCTCCTTCCGGAGCAAGTGAAATCAAATGAATACGCGAGGAAAAAAGCCTCTATTAAAGCTCCAGGCCCCCATCAGCACTGGATTCTTTATTTTAACGCTCCGCGCTGATGCAGCATAAAATCACCCGGCAGCGCAAAAAGGAAAATGCGATCTATGCCGCTAAAAACAGATTTTCTAAAGTGGAATATTTGAAAAATTTATTCCAATATAATAGTGTCTTTGCACGCATTCGGGAGTTGTCCGGTTGGGCCGTCCGCTAAAAGGCAGCCGCCCACAGGGAATACCACCATTTAAGAGGCCAGAACATGACTATTACAGGAAACTTTATCGGCGGAAAAACGTCTTTGAGCGCCAGTAACGAAACAATTCCGGTTTACGATCCGGCGACCGGCAAACCGGTGCGTGAGGTGACGCAAAGCACGGCACAAGAGGTCGCTCACGCCATCGCAGCCGCGCATAACGCCTTTGAAGGCTGGTCCCGCACATCACCGCTGCGCCGCGCCCGCGTCCTGTTTAATTTCAAGGCCCTGATGGAGCAGCATCGCGACGAGCTGGCTGCGCTAATCGTTAGCGAGCACGGTAAAGTCTGGTCAGACGCGCTGGGAGAACTGACGCGCGGTATGGAAGTCGTGGAGTTTGCCTGCGGTATTCCTCATTTGATTAAAGGCGAAAATTCGGCGGACGTCGCGACAGGCGTGGACAGCTATTCGCTGATGCAGCCGCTGGGCGTCGTCGCCGGCATTACGCCTTTCAACTTCCCGGCGATGGTGCCGCTGTGGATGTTCCCTATCGCGCTGGCCTGCGGCAACACCTTTGTGCTTAAGCCGCCGGCGCTGGATCCCTCCGCCTCCGTGCGTATGGCTGAACTGCTGACGGAAGCCGGCCTGCCGGATGGCGTCTTTAACGTTATTCACTGTTCCAATGAAGATGCTGAACAGCTTTATACCGATCCGCGCGTTCAGGCCGTCAGCTTTGTTGGCTCTTCGGGCGTGGCGGAACATATTTATAAAACCGCAAGCGCACATGGCAAGCGCGTGCAGGCCTTCGGCGCGGCCAAAAACCATGCGATTGTCATGCCGGACGCGGATTTAGACGCCACGGTCAATGCCATTATGGGCGGTGCCTTTGGTTCTGCGGGCGAACGCTGCATGGCGCTGCCGGTAGTGGTCGCGGTGGGCGATGATACGGCCGATAAGCTGATTGCCGCGCTGACGCCGCTGGTCAAAGCTCTGCGCGTCGGGCCTGGCATGCAGAAAGGCAGTGAAGAAAACGAAATGGGGCCGGTAGTTTCCGCCGCACACCAGAAAAAAGTGCTGGGTTATATCGACAAAGGGGTAGAGGAAGGCGCGAAACTGGTTGTCGATGGGCGTAATTTCCAGGTGCCGGGCTATGCGGAAGGTTACTACGTAGGCGGAACGCTTTTTGATAACGTCACTGCCGATATGGTTATCTGGCGCGAAGAGATTTTTGGCCCGGTGCTGAGCATCATGCGCGCGCCGGATTACGAGACGGCGCTAAAACTGGTTAACAGCCATGAGTTCGGCAACGGCAGCGCGATCTTTACCAGTAACGGTCATACAGGTCGCGACTTTGTACGCGAGGTGCAGGCGGGCATGGTAGGCGTTAACGTACCGGTTCCCGTACCGATGGCATTCCACAGCTTCGGCGGCTGGAAGCGTTCCGTGTTTGGTGCGCTGAACGTTCATGGGCCGGACGGCGTGCGTTTCTACACCCGAATGAAAACCGCGACCGTTCGCTGGCCGAGCGGACAAAAGACCGTTTCTGAATTTAGTATGCCAACGCTGGGATAACGCATAAGGAGGAGCACCATGTCATTGCTGTCCAAAGCACAACGTCCGGATGCGCAGGGACGTATCCAGCAGATTACGCCGGAAAGCGCAAACTGGCGCTATGTCGGCTTCGAGGCCTGGCAGCTGAAAAAGGGCCAGACCCTGCAGCTGGAAAGCGGCAGTCAGGAGCTGTGCCTGGTGCTGGTGGCCGGGCTGGCGTCGGTAAAAACCCGCGACGCAGAGTTTCCGGATATCGGCAGACGCATGTCGCCTTTTGAACGCACGCCGCCTTACTCCGTTTACGTGCCGCATAACGATCGGGTAGAGGTTCGGGCCGATTCCGATCTGGAACTGGCGGTCTGTCGCGCGCCTGGCAAGGGTAACCTGCCGGCACGCCTGATTGCGCCTGGTGACGTGGGCGTGGAGAGGCGCGGCAAAGGGCGCAATAAACGGCTGGTGCATAATATTCTGCCGGATGACCAGCCCGCTGACAGCCTGCTGGTGGTCGAGGTTTATACCGACGAGGGCGATACCAGTTCTTATCCCAGCCATAAGCACGACAGGGAGGATTCAGAAACCGAAACCTATCTGGAGGAAACCTATTACCACCGTTTTAATCCGGAACAGGGCTTTGCGATGCAGCGAGTCTATACCGACGACCGCTCGCTGGATGAGTGCATGGCGGCCTATAACCACGATGTGGTAATGGTGCCGCGAGGCTACCATCCGGTGGCGACTATCGCCGGTTACGACAATTATTACCTGAACGTAATGGCCGGGCCGGTTCGCCTGTGGAAATTCAGCTGGGAAAAAGATCATGCCTGGGTAAACAGCGAAGATTACCCGCGTAAAGAAGGTTAAGAACCCTTTCGGGTGGCCGCTCGCCACCCGTTTTATCTTTTCACCGTGGCTTCCGGCTATTTTACCTTTTCCTGTTGTGCTTGCTGGCGTAATCATCAAGCCTGACCTTTCTGACCTTTCTGACCTTTCTGACCTTTCTGACCTTTCTGACCTTTC
>NZ_JARUWZ010000035.1:0-42853 GCF_030433775.1 Erwinia sp. PsM31 | reverse complement strand
AGCGCTTGCATGGCATGCAAGAGGTCAGCGGTTCGATCCCGCTTATCTCCACCAAATCTTCACCAGACGATTTGGCGCGAAAAACCGGTATTTTGTTGTGGGGGTATAGCTCAGCTGGGAGAGCGCTTGCATGGCATGCAAGAGGTCAGCGGTTCGATCCCGCTTATCTCCACCAATCACTTCTTTCGTCCTTCTCTGTTTCTGGCAGCGCTTGCGCAGCCGCATCCCTGTTTTTTTCTTCTGTTTATCTGTTCTGCTTATCAGCTCCCGATCCTGTTTTGCCTGTTACCTGATAAATCGGGCCTTAATCCTGTAAATGCGTTAAATCCTCCAGCTGAATAGCTGAACAAGGGGCCGCAGCTAAAATCTGGGTTAGATCTTCCGTAAGACCAGCTCCACGGATTTCTCCTGAGAACGCCGCAACGACGGCATTAATATGGAAGATTACGCTAATCCCGTTTACAAAACGCGCGCCAGTGATTGAGAAAGAGCGGAGACGTCCGTCTCCGCTGGGGCAGGTTAAAGCGTGGCGGCGAAGGTCAGCATTCTTTCAGCCAGCTCTTGTGGCGTTTGTAGCGGCATCAGGTGGCCCGCGCCCGCAATCACTTCCAGCCGCCCGGCGGGAAGGTGCGAGAGCGTCATTTTCTGCTGATCTTCAGCAGAAGGCACCTGATCGTCGGCCGAGCCGGCGATCAACAAGGCCGGACAGTCGACGGTACCGATACGCGTCGACCAGTCTTCCCGACTCCCTGCTTCAGGCCAGGCACGCCAGGCGTTAAGATTCGCGCGGCGGGCGTCGCGGATAGCTATCTCGCGCACCACATCGGGCAAACGCTCGCTGGCTGCCGTATCCACAAACTGTTCCGCTTCTTCCCGGCTGCCGCCATAGTTAATCTGGCTACGGCGATCTTCCTCGCTCATCGGCTGCGGGCCGGGCGGCGAAGGCGCGACCAGAATCAGTCCTTTCAGGTAGTCTGGCCGACGCGCCGCCAGCGCCAGGGCGACTTTTCCGGTCATCGAATGACCGACCAGGATACAGTTGTTGAGCTGCAGTGCGCGAATGCTTTCGTCGAACTGCGCTACCATCGACGCTACGTCATAACCGGGAATATTGGTCGCTGCGCCAAAGCCTGGCGTATCCAGCGTGACGCAGCGGTGGTGCTCGTCCAGCCAGCTGATGGTCGGATACCAGGTATGTCCAGAGCCGCCTAAATAGTGCAGCAGGACGAAAACCGGCGCATCGTTCGCCTTGCCGTGCAGAGAACAGGGCAGCATAAAACACTCCTAACGTAATTGATCTTTGACGTCACCGAGCATGGCGATAGTCTGCTCGTCATAACCGCGCGCGCGCAAAGGCTGGTTCACTTCGGCTTCCAGATCCGGCACATAGCCCACCAGGAACTCGCCGGGTGTGCTGAAAGTGACTTTGCCCAGCGCGGCGGGCAGCAGCAGCGTTTCCGCGCGTTCCAACGTCCAGCTTTCGCCCGCCGCCTCAATTTGCAGCGGCTCGCCCAGGTTGGAAATAATGCGCGCGCGCGTGAAGCCGTAGTCACAGGCGGCGGAAACCCGCCAGCGTTCCAGCGCGAAATAAGGCCCGGCACAGCAAAACAGCCGCGTGACCCGATCGTTTTCTTCCACGGTCAGGCCCTGATGCGGCCGCGTGGTCAGCTCCGGACGCAGCTCCGCCAGCAGCGCGTCGATGTTCTTCTCCCGCTCCTGCGGCGATATTTTGCTGCCGTCCTCCATCTGCCACGGCATGGCGTGCTGCTGGATATTGGACGTTTGCTCAATTTCATAAATCAGCGTATCCGGGCCGAAAGAGTGCAGCATGCCGCCCGGCACATAAAAAGTGTCGCCGGTTTTAACCGGATAGCGTTCCATTACCTCGTCGTATTCTTCAGCCAGCAGAGCAGCGCGCAGGCGTGGCTGGTTGACGCCGGGCTTGATGCCTGCCAGGCAGCTGGCACCGGGCGCGGCCCATAAAATATGCCAGGCCTCGCTTTTGCCGTTGGGCTGCTGCTCAAGGCGCTGCGCTGCCTCATCGTTGGCGTGCAGATGCACCGGCAGCATCCCGGTGCCGTCAATAAATTTGCTCAGCAGCGGGAAATGCGGGCCGCGCCAGCCGGGCGCAACCAGCTCGTCGGGATAGCGTTCGGTCAGCTCGTGCAGGCTCATACCGGCATAGTCGCCGTTTTTAACGGTGGCGCGCATGCCTTCCACATCGCTAACTTCCCAGGTTTCCGCTATGCGTCCGTCAGGCAGGCCCGTTTTGGCGAGGCGGGTTTTAATCAGTTCGCCACCGAAGATATGGGTGGCAATCGGCAGCGTCAGCCGTAAGGGATAGGCTTTCATCTTCGCTCCTTAAAAGACGTCCGTTCTCTGTCCTTAGGGCGTGACAAGGCCGTCCGGGCAGGAAAGCGGGAAGAGAACGGGCGAGAAGGCTATGGAGCCGCAGCCCCATAGCCAGACGATCAGATGACGGCAACGCCGCCGGTGACGGCGATGGTCGCGCCGGAGATATAGCTGGCTTCGTCGCTGGCCAGCATCACATAGGCAGGTGCCAGCTCGGCAGGCTGCCCGGCGCGCTGCATTGGCACTTCGCTGCCGAAGTTTTTAACCTGTTCGGTCGGCATCGTGGCAGGGATCAGCGGCGTCCAGATCGGGCCAGGGGCCACGGCGTTGGAGCGAATACCCTTATCCGCCAGCAGAGCAGCCAGGCTGCCGGAAAAGTTGATAATCGCCGCTTTGGTGGCGGAATAGGCAATCAGTTTCGGCTTGGGCTGATCGGCATTAACCGAGGCGGTATTGATAATAGAGCCGCCCGCAGGCATATGCGGCACCGCCGCTTTACAGATGCGGAACATGGCATAGATATTGGTTTTCATCGTGCGGTCAAACTCGTCATCGCTGATCTCATCCAGCGACTCACGGGTCATCTGGAAGGCGGCGTTATTGACCACGATATTGATTTCGCCGAAGGCTTCCACGGCCTTGCTGACGATAGCCTTGCAGTGTTCCGCTTCGGTCACGTCGCCAGCCACCAGTACTGCTTTCTGTCCCGCTTCTTCAATCAGGCGCGCGGTTTCTTTCGCATCTTCGTGCTCGTCCAGATAGGAAATCAGCACGTCCGCGCCTTCACGAGCATAGGCGATAGCCACGGCGCGGCCGATACCGGAGTCGCCACCGGTAATAATGGCTTTTTTACCTTTCAGACGGCCGGAGCCTTGATAGCTGGCTTCGCCGTGATCGGGAACGGGCTGCATTTCGTTAGTCGCTCCCGGCCATGTTTGCTGTTGTTCTGGGAGTGGAGGTTGGGGGCGATTTGTCGTCGACATAGGCTCTCCTCTTGAACCAGCAAGAATGCCGGTGATAAATGAATTATGCTGCCGCAGGAACCGGAGTTCGCTCGGCAACAGAATGAATAACAATGATTTTTACAACGGATTCGGTGATTTCTGACCGTTAAGGAATAAGCATAGTCAAAAAAAACGAAAGTGCTAAACCGATTCGACCAACGGGGCAGAAAAGCGGCGGACGGGAAACCAGGCCGCTTCAACACGGCCTGGCAAAGTCAGGCGGAGGGCGTAAGGACGTTAAAACCGTGCGTGCCGTCGCGATCCAGCTGCGAAATCAGGCCATATTCCCAGTCCAGGTAGGCCTGCATCGCAGAGGCGGCGTTGTCGGTGCCTTCATAAGGGCGACGGTAGCGATCGTCCCGCGGTTGCAGCAATCTTGTTTCACCCTGCTGTATGGGTAAACCGGCAGCTCGCCAGGCTGCGTTGCCGCCTTTAAGAACCGTTACCGGTTTTTGCGTCAGCGCGGACAGCTCTTCTACGGCGTAGCGAGCCAGCAGACTGCTGCCGCAGGTCACCACGTAACGCTCTGCCGGCGGCAGCGCAGCGCTGCCCGTCCGCGTCAGCAGCGAGCGTTGCAGCCAGGACGCGCCGGGGATATGGCCCGCCACATAGTTCGCGCTGGTGGTGAAATCCAGCACCTGCGTGTCGCCCGCTTCCAGCCATGCGGCCAGCCCGGCTGGCTCCACTTCCGGCAGGGCGGGCAGGGGCGGCACCGTGGGTTTCCAGTCGCCGTGCTCGATAAAATCTTGTCGGCTGATATTATCCACAACCGCAACGTCCCAGCCCATCTGCGTCAGCCAGGAGGCACTCATACCGGCGCGCGCTTTTTTGTCGTCAACCAGCACGATTTTTGCACCGCGCACGCTGGCATAGTGATCCGTTTCCTGCACCAGCTGGCCGCCCGGCACGTGGCGAGCGCCGGGTAAATGACCCGCTGCGTATTCTTCGGCGTCGCGCACGTCAAACAGATAAACCGTGCGCTGGGTTTGCTGCCGCAAAGCGGTCAAATCAGCGAGCGTAATCTGCCTGACGCCAGCGCGATCGGCAACCTTCCGGGCGCTGCGTGCGGCCTGAAGCTGCGCGGTCTCGCTCACCTCGCCGTAACGGCGGTTCTGCTGATGATCCAGCGCCAGCCCGGCCAGCGTCCAGCCAATGGTGCCATTGCGCAGCGCATAAATCGGATTACGCACGCCCGCATTGACCAGCGACTGCGTACCGATAATGCTGCGAGTGCGTCCGGCGCAGTTGACGATAATTTTTGTTTCCGGCGACGGGGCCAGATCCCTGACCCGCAGCACCAGCTCGGCGCCCGGCACGCTGATGCCGCCCGGAATGCTCATGGTCTGATATTCGTCAAAGCGGCGGCTGTCCAGCACCACTACCGGCTCACCGCTTTGCAGCAGGGCATGGACCTCCTGCGCGGGCAGCGAAGGCGTGTGGGCACGGCTTTCGACCAGTTCGCCAAACGCCTTGCTCGGCGAATTGACGTCGATAAAGATTTCGCCGCCCGCTTCGATCCAGCCCTGCAGGCCGCCCGCCAGCAGCGCCACGTTGCTGTAGCCCAGCGCGATTAACCTTTCGGCGGCGGCCTGCGCCAGGCCTTCGCCGTTGTCATACAGCGTGACGGGCGTCGCCAGGCGTGGGACGCGGTTAATTATCTCCAGTTCCAGCTTCGACAAGGGAATATTAGCGGCAAACAGCGGGTGGCCTTCGGCGTAATAAGCCTCTTCCCGCACGTCCAGCAGCGCAGTTTCCTGGCGCTGGAGCAGGGCGTAGCGAATATCGCTGTAGTGACGTAAAGGCAGTGATTGCTTAGCCATGTGAGAGATCCCAAATATTTGGTAAAAAAGCGTTGTTATAGCCGGAGATGAACGGTTTTTCGCTGCCGTCCTCGTCATAAACGGCCCGTTTCACCGCGCCGATATTGCCGCCGTAAACGTGAATGCTGATGGAGGGGCGATCGGCAAAAGCGTTGCTGACGCGGTGGATATCACCCACCTCAGGCGAAACGGCCTCTACGTCGCCAGCATTCAGGCGAACGGGCTCGCCTTCGGGCCAGAGTGCGCCTTGCTCATCACGACGAAAGTGCTGCGCAACTTCCGCGCCGCGCAGCATGCCAATTAACCCCCAGACCCGGTGGTCGTGCACCGGCGTTGACTGGCCCGCTCCCCAGACGAAACTGACAACAGAAAAGCGCTGCTGCGCGTCGGCATACAGCAGATATTGTTGATAGCGCTGCGGATCGGTCTGCGCAAAAGGCTCAGCCAGCCAGTCATCGTGGCGGATAAGCTGTTTTAGCAGCTCGCTGCCTTCTTGCAGCACGCGCTGTTCTGGAGGCTTTGTGTCCAGCAGCGCGGCCAGATCGCCGACAAAGGCGCGCAAACGATGGTGCTGAAGGTTACTCATGGCTGTTCTCCCCGGCAGGCTGTGTTAATCCGGCGGCCGCCTGATTAGCCTGGCCCGCCAGCTGATAATCGAAAGCCTGGCGGACATTCACCGCTTTCGGCAGCACGCGGTAACGTAAGAAAAAGTCGGCGGAATGCTGGAGCGAATCCGCCAGCGTGGGCGTGAAATTGACCGGACGGATCTGCGCGCTGGCGATCCAGCGCTGCGTAATGGCGGGCGGCATCCCCAGCGATTTGCTCAGCGCGTCGGCAAAGGCTGCCGGATGCTGTATCGCCCAGATCTGCGCTTTGGCCAGTCGGCCCTGAAGATCGGCGATCGCCTGACGTTTAGCCGGATCCTTTAACGCTTCCTCGCGGGCGAGCGCATACGAATAGCCGGAAAGAATGCCCTTGCCGCCGCCCTGCGGCACCAGTACCGCGTTATCCACCACGATGGCCGAAGAGACATAGGGTTCCCAGGTCGCCCAGGCATCTACGGCATGGCTGGCCAGCGCGGCGCGGCCATCAACCGGGCCAAGAAAACGCAGCTTAACGTCGGCGGGCTTCAGTCCGGCTCGCTCAAGCAGCCCCAGCACCAGATAGTGTCCCCAGCCGCCGCGATTAACGGCGATCTGTTTGCCTTTCAGATCGCTCAGCTTGTGAATACCGCTGTCTGGCCGCGTCAGCAGGGCGATGCTGTCGGGATTGTTTTGCCATGCGCCTACCGCCTTCACCGGCGCGCCGGCGGCATAGACAAACAGGAAAGGCAGATCGCCGGTAAAACCTACGTCCAGCGCGCCGGCATTCAGCGCTTCCTGCACCGGCGCGCCGGAGTCAAATGAGGTCAGTTTCAGCTCATAAGGTAAATTATTCAGCTCGCCGGACTCTCGTAGCGAAATAAAGCGATCGCCCTTAACGTCACCCAGGCGCAGCGTCACTTTTTCTGCCGCCGTAGCGGCGCCAGCCATAACCGAAAGCAGGATGGCGACGACCACACGCATCAGGCGCTCCTTGCGACACGGCGCGCCGCAACTTTTTCGCGCGTCAGCGGGATCAGCTCTTTGCCATACTCCAGCGCGTCGTTGAGCGGATCGAAACCCCGGATCAGCACGCTTTCGATGCCCAGGTTGTAGTAATCCAGTAGCGCGTCGGAAACCTGATCCGGCGTGCCGACCAGCGAAGTGGAGTTATAGCCGCCGCCGACCAGTTTGGCGATGCCGGTCCACAGATTTTTATCCAGGCGATCGCCTTCGTTAGCAGCGGCGAACAGCCGTTCCGCACCGACGCTCTGCGGTTTTGGCAGGCCGAAGTCGTGGCCGGTAGCGAGCAGCTTCTGCCGGGCCGTTTCGCGGATATACTCCGCTTTTTCCCAGGCTTCTTTTTCGGTCGCGGCGATAATCGGACGGAAAGAGATATTAAAACCGATCTGTCGACCATGGCGAGCGGCGGCGGCACGTACCGTACGCACGGTTTCGGCCGCGCCCGCCAGCGGTTCGCCCCACAGCGCGAAAACGTCGGCATGTTTCGCCGCCACGCTAATCGCTTCCGGCGAGGAACCGCCAAAATAGACCGGCAGCTGCGGCTGTAGCGGCTTGACGGCGGAAAAAGCCTGTTCAGCCTGATAAAGCTCGCCCTGATGGTCGAAAGGCGCTTCGGCCGTGAGGCTGTTTTTCAGTACCTGCAAAAACTCATCGGTGCGCGCATAGCGTTCGGCTTTGTTAAGGTAATCACCGTCGCGACGCTGTTCGGCATCGTTGCCGCCGCTGATGATATGCACCGCCAGGCGGCCATCGGTCAGCTGATCCAGCGTCGCCAGCTTGCGGGCGGCAAGGGTAGGGGAGACAAAGCCGGGACGGTGCGCCAGCAGGAACTTCACTTTTGAGGTATGTGCCGCCGCGTGGGCGGTGACCAGAAAGCCGTCGGGCTGATCTGACCAGTAACCGACCAGAACGCGATCGAAGCCGGCCTGTTCATGGGCGCGGGCGAAGTCGGCGATATACTGTTTGTTAAAAATGGGGCCGCTGGGCGGAATGATTTCCGAGGCCAGGCGATGGCCGATCATGCCAAGAAACTGAATGCTCATCCTGAATTCTCCGAAGTGGGCGGGCAGAAAAGGGCGTAGAAGGAACCCTACTTTCAGAGACGTAAGCTGTGAAATTCTTATATGTGCTGAGGAAAGTTAAAAAACAGCTATGGCGAAGGCGGCTTTTGGCGCATAACGAACGAGCCGCTGGCTAAACGCTGCGGTGTGTTGACTAAACGGGCGAGACGCTGGCTAAACGCTGCGGTGTGTTGGCTAAACGGGCGAGCCGCTGGCTAAACGCTGAAGTGTATTGGCTAAACGGGCGAGGTGCTGGCTAAACGCTGAAGTGTATTGGCTAAACGGGCGAGATGCTGGCTAAACGCTGAGGTGCACTGATTTAACGCTGAGGTATGTTGGCTGAATGCTGCGGCGTGCTGATTAAAAGAGAAGGCGTGCTGGCTAAGAAGATAACGCGAAGCAAGCAGCGCGCCGGAAGCCTGGAAGGCTTATCGAACCGACCCGCGAAAGGCGGGTCAGGAAAGGCAAAAGCTTTCAGTCACCCATCTTAAAAGGCTTGCTGACTATCTCGCCTGCCTGTTCCGCTTTTTTCTTCGCCTGCAGGAGGTGCCTAATCATTGCCTTTTTTTGCATGCGGATAGCGTCGAAATCAATATGTTGGGTTGGGGTTTCAATTGTCCATTTGTAGCACATAGTTCGCTCCTTCTTTAAATACCCTGAGGTTGCGCTGGCCAGCCTGCTGTCTGACCAGCCGATCGTAAACTTTAATCAGTTGAGGAGTATACGCCTGGAAGGCCAGGAGTTGTATGTTTTCTCGCCTGGCAACCTGCAGAATGATGTCGATCAGAGACGCGTAAAAAAACAGCGTTTCATGTAGCGTAAGCGCGGCGGCGGCTGGCGGCCTGTCGAACATATCGCAGTCGGGATTATCCTGTGCTTCAAGGTTGTAAAAGCTGACGACGGCCTGGTTGGCGTCAGCTACTTCATCACCGAACAGCTTTATGAGTAGCGGTATTTCGGCTGCCGCTTTCGCAAAAAAGGCCAATCGGAAAGTCATCTGCCGATTTACCTGGGCAGCAAACATAAATCTGATATCCATCGTCCTGTAGACATCAAATCCCTGCAGCTCGCTATGTAAGATTTCATAGTGGCAGCCCGCCATAACAAATCCTCATCCTGAGTCTCATGGGCTGCTTTATAGCATTACTTTTATTATGGGTTAAAGGCGATCTTCCCGGATGCGCGACATAAAATGTTTTACTGCGAGACGATACGCAAAAAAAAGGCGAACCCGGAGATTCGCCTTTCTTGTCGAGCCAGACCGCTATCAGCCCAGCACCAGGCCTGCAATGGAAGCGGAGAGCACGCTAACCAGCGTCGAACCGTACAGCAGCTTCATGCCGAAGCGCGACACTACGTTGCCCTGCTCTTCGTTCAGGCCTTTGATAGCGCCCGCCACGATGCCGATAGAGGAGAAGTTGGCAAAAGAAACCAGGAACACGGAAAGGATGCCTTCGCCGCGCGGCGACAGAGTACCGGCAATTTTTTGCAGGTCGATCATCGCCACGAATTCGTTGGAAACCAGCTTGGTCGCCATGATACTGCCGACCTGCAACGCTTCGCTGGCGGGCACGCCCATTACCCAGGCAAAAGGATAGAACACATAGCCCAGCACGCCCTGGAAGCTGATACCAAAAATCGTATCAAACAGCGTATTGACGGCGGAGATCAGCGCGATAAAGCCAATCAGCATCGCGGCGACGATGACCGCCACTTTGAAACCGGCAAGGATATATTCGCCCAGCATTTCAAAGAAGCTCTGTCCCTGATGCAGATCGTTCAGCTTCAGGTCTTCTTCGTTTTCGATGCGGTACGGGTTGATCAACGACAGCACGATAAAGGTGCTGAACATATTCAGGATCAGCGCGGCCACCACATATTTCGGCTGGAGCATGGTCATATAGGCGCCGACGATGGACATCGATACGGTCGACATCGCCGTAGCGGCCATGGTGTACATGCGGCGCTGCGACATTTTGCCCAGAATATCTTTATAGGCGATAAAGTTTTCTGACTGTCCCAAAATCAGCGAGCTTACCGCGTTAAAAGATTCCAGCTTACCCATGCCGTTGACTTTTGACAGCACGGTGCCGATTGCCCGGATAACCACGGGCAGAATACGGAAGTGTTGCAGAATACCAATAAGGGCGGAGATAAAGACGATAGGGCAGAGTACGTTAAGCCAGAAGAACGCCAGGCCTTTATCGTTCATGCCACCAAAGACAAAGCTGGTGCCCTGAGCGGCAAAGCCCAGCAGCTTGTCGAAGAAGCCGGCAAAGCCTTTGACAAACCCTAAGCCGATTTCGGAGTTCAGGAAGAACCAGGCCAGCAGCACCTCGATCACCAGAAGCTGAATAATAAAACGGACGCGGATATTTTTCCGATCGCTGCTGACCAGTAAGGCCAGTAACGTCACCACCACCAGCGCCAAAGCAAAATGCAGAATGCGGGACATGAGTGCTCCAAATTTGAAGGCTGTTATATTTCGCTGCACATTCTATGTAACAAGTTGCAGAAAAACGAGACTAAAGCCTCAATATAATAAATTCCTATCGGCTTAAATCGACATTCTGCTTTCCTGTCACATCCTGATACTGTTTAAAAAACCACCCGTCAACTTGTGGGGGAATACTTTTTAACCTAAAGTAAGTTTATCGCTTACAAATCGGCCACACGAAACGCTACCTTTGGGTATAGCAAAGGCTATACTTTTTAGCGTAGGCTATTACAGCGATAAGTTTAACCAGTGCAAATGATGTTGATAATCATTATCATTTGAATGACAATACCTTCCTCGGGTGTATTAAGGGGTAAGACGATGTTTGAAGGCCGCACCGCGGAGCAGACGGTCCGTAGTTCCCGTAAAATCAAATTCGCGCTGATGGGGCCCGCTTTTATTGCGGCGATTGGCTATATCGATCCCGGCAACTTCGCGACCAATATCCAGGCTGGCGCTTCCTATGGCTATAAGCTGCTGTGGGTGGTGGTCTGGGCCAATATCATGGCGATGGTGATCCAGTTAATGTCCGCTAAGCTGGGCATCGCCACCGGCAAAAACCTGGCGGAGCATATCCGCGATCGCTTTCCGCGTCCTGCCGTATGGTTCTACTGGATCCAGGCGGAAATTATCGCCATGGCCACCGACCTGGCCGAGTTTATCGGCGCGGCTATCGGCTTTAAGCTGCTCTTTGGCGTCAGTTTACTGCAGGGTGCGGTGCTGACGGGCGTGGTGACGTTCCTGATTTTGATGCTGCAAAGCCGGGGCCAGAAGCCGCTGGAACTGGTCATCGGCGGCCTGCTGCTGTTTGTGGCGGCGGCCTATGTGATCGAGCTGTTTTTCTCTCAGCCAAAAGTGATGGATCTGATGCAGGGCCTTGCCGTGCCGACGCTGCCGACCGCCGATGCGGTGCTGCTGGCGGCGGGCGTGCTGGGCGCAACGATTATGCCGCACGTGATTTATCTGCACTCTTCCTTAACGCAAAGCCCTGACGGCGGCAGCCGCGCAGAGCGCTACTCCTCGACAAAACTGGATGTGGCGGTCGCCATGACCATCGCGGGATTTGTGAATCTGGCGATGATGGCGACGGCGGCGGCGGCTTTTCACTTCAGCGGCCATACCGGCATCGCGGATCTGGATCAGGCCTATCTGACGCTCGATCCGCTGCTGGGCCGTGCGGCGGCCATAGTCTTCGGTCTGAGCCTGCTGGCGGCCGGACTCTCTTCCACCGTCGTGGGAACGATGGCGGGGCAGGTGGTAATGCAGGGCTTTATCCATATACGTATTCCGCTCCTGGTGCGGCGCGTTGTGACGATGCTGCCCTCGTTTATCGTGATCCTGGCAGGCTGGGAGCCGACGCGCATTCTGGTGATGAGCCAGGTGCTGCTCAGCTTCGGTATCGCGCTGGCGCTTATCCCGCTGCTCTCTTTTACCGGCAACCGCGAGCTGATGGGCGAACTGGTGAACTCGCGCCTGATGCAGGCGGCAGGCAAGGTTATCGTGGTGGTGGTGGTGGCGCTGAACTTCTATCTGCTGATATCTATGGCGATGGAGCTTTAGGCGAGACGCTAAGCAACAAGTGAAAAAGGGTGCTCCTGTGAGCACCCTTTTTTTTACCAGCGTCCGTCGTGGTGACGATCCCGCTCGTGACGCCATTCGCGCTGCCTTTCGTGGTCGCGCCAGCGCTGGTCGCGTCGCCATTCATGCCGTTGACGCATCTCCTGTTGACGGCGCCACTGTTCATGGCGCCACCAGCGGCCCTCGCCATAGCGATAGTTGTTACGCCACCAGTGGCCTTCGCGCCAGCGGCCGCCGTCCCAGTAACGCCCGTGACGATCGCGATCGCCCAGATGAAGCGAAACGCCCGGCGCTAACATAATCCGGGCGCTGTCAGCCTGTGCTGTGTGTAAGGCTGAACCTGCCAGCAAAGCGGCAATAAGCAATAGATGTTTCATTTTCTCTCCTTATCAGCGGCACAACTGCTCCGCCCTGATGCCAGTATTATAAGGAGAGCGCAGGGGTTTCGCCTGGCTAATTCCTAAAAGTGTCGAAAAAGTGTTAAAGGAAATGTCAGTAAGACAGGCCGCCGCAGGACGCGGCGGCAAAGGGATCAGGCGAGGATCGCGTCGATGCGATCCAGCTCGCTTTGACTGAATTCGCGCTGGTTCAGCATCGTTATGGCATCGTCTATCTGACTGGTTTTGCTGGCGCCAATCAGCACTGACGTGACGTGACCGCCGCGCAGTACCCAGGCCAGCGCCATTTGCGACAGTTTCTGGCCGCGCTGCTGCGCCAGCTCGTTCAGCTGCCGCACTTTCTCCATCTTCTCCGGCGTCAGCTGCTCGCTGCTGAGGAAACGGCTGCCGCTGGCGGCGCGTGAATCTTCCGGAATGCCCTGCAAATAACGATCGGTCAGCACGCCGCCCGCCAGCGGTGAGAAAGCGATACAGCCGACGCCCTGCTGCTGCAGCACATCCAGCAGGCCGTTTTCCGGCGCGCGTTCAAACATGGAGTATTTCGGCTGGTGGATTAGGCAGGGCGTACCCAGCTGCTTCAGGATGGCAATGGCCTCCGCCGCCAGCTGCGCCGGATAGTTAGAAAGCGCGATGTAAAGCGCTTTCCCCTGGCGCACCAGGTGATCCAGCGCGGTCATGGTTTCTTCCAGCGGCGTTTCCGGATCGGGACGGTGGTGATAAAAAATATCGACATAGTCCAGGCCCATACGCTTCAGGCTCTGATCGAGGCTGGCGATCAGATATTTACGTGAACCCCAGTCGCCGTAAGGCCCGTCCCACATTGTATAGCCCGCTTTGGAAGAGATAATCAGCTCGTCGCGCAGCGAAGCGAAATCCTGACGCAGAATGCGACCGAAGTTTTCTTCTGCCGAGCCGGGCGGCGGGCCGTAATTATTGGCAAGGTCAAAATGGGTAATGCCCTGGTCGAAGGCGTGGCGCAGCAGCGCGCGGCTGTTCTCTACCAGCGTGCTGTCGCCAAAGTTATGCCACAGGCCGAGCGAGACGGCGGGCAGCTTCAGGCCGGTGCGGCCGCAGCGGTGATAACTCATTGTCTGATAACGATTTTCGTCAGGCTGATAAACCATGAAAAGTTCCTGTGCTCAGAAGGAAAGGCAAAATGAGCATAGCAGTGTATACGGTTACACCGAACCGGTTCGCGCGGCGGATCGCAACTTGCGGAAAAGTCTCAGGCGTCATCTTTGCTTGCCATCGCGGGCGACGACGGATTTCACATGGCGCGCAAAGGATGCGCAATACTCATTACAACCTATCAGAGGAGAAAGCCATGCAAAGCGTTGGAGACTATCTGTTGCTGCGTCTGCAGGAAATCGGCATCGGGCATCTGTTCGGCGTGCCGGGCGATTACAATTTGCAGTTTCTGGATCACGTTATCGCCAGCAAAAAGATTGCCTGGGCGGGCAGCAGCAACGAGCTGAACGCGGCCTATGCCGCCGACGGCTATGCGCGCTGTCGCGGCGCGGCGGCGCTGCTCACCACTTTCGGCGTGGGTGAACTGAGTGCCTTAAACGGCGTGGCGGGCAGCTATGCCGAATATCTGCCGGTTATCCATATTGTCGGCGCGCCAGCCAGCGCGGCGCAGGAAGAGAAGCTGTTACTGCACCATACGCTGGGCGACGGCGACTACGCGCATTTTCTACGCATTGCCCGTGAGGTCACCATAGCGCAGGCCGTATTGACCAGAGAAAACGCGGCGGCGGAAATCGACCGGCTGCTGATTACCGCGCTGCGCGAACATCGTCCCGTTTACCTCTTTATGCCTACGGACGTGGCGGAAGCGCCCATCCAGCCGCCCATCGGCACGCTGACTTACCGGGCCGAATCGCTGCAAAGCAGTCTGGATGCCTTCAGCGCGGCGGCGGAAGCCCTGCTGGCGGAAGCTGAAAGCGTCTCGCTGCTGGCCGATTTTCTTGCCGATCGCGCCGCAATGCGTGAGCCGCTGCATAAACTGGTAACGGCAACGGCTTTGCCTTTTTCAACCTTGCTGATGGGCAAAAGCGTGCTGCCGGAACAGCAGCCGGGCTTTGTCGGCACCTACTCAGGCGCCGCCAGCGCGGGCGATACGCAGCGGCATATCGAACAGCGCGACGTGGTGATCACCGTCGGCACGCTCTGGACGGATACCATCACTGCCGGGTTCACCCAGCATATCGATCCGCTACGTAATATTGATATTGGCCTGTATCGCTGCCGGGTTGGTACACAGACGTTCAGTCAGATCGCCATGAAGGATGCCGTTGCCGTGTTGCATCAGCTGGCAACACGCTATGGCGAAGGCTGGCGCGATGTGCAGGCGCTGCCGCCGGCGCTGCCCGAGCTGACCGCTGGCGCACTGAGTCAGAATGCGTTCTGGCGCATCATGCAGGACTTTTTGCGTCCCGGCGATATCGTGCTGGCCGATCAGGGCACGGCCGCGTTTGGCGCGGCGGCGCTGCGGCTGCCTGAAGACGTTACCTTTATCTGTCAGCCGCTGTGGGGATCGATCGGCTTTACGCTGCCCGCCGCCTGGGGCGCACAGCTTGCCTGTCCGGCGCGGCGCGTGATTTTGCTCTGCGGCGACGGAGCGGCCCAGCTGACCATCCAGGAGCTGGGATCGATGCTGCGCGACGGCCTGAAGCCGATCGTCTTTATTCTTAATAATGACGGCTATACTGTTGAGCGGGCTATTCACGGCGAGCATCAGCGCTACAATGACATTGCTCAGTGGAACTGGACACAGCTGCCGCAGGCGCTGAGCACGCGCGGCGAGGCGCAAAGCTGGCGGGTAGAAGAGAGCGCTCAATTGCAGGAAGTGGTAAAAGTGATTGAACAGACCTCGCGTCTCTCGCTGGTGGAGGTTATGCTGCCGCAGCTGGATGTGCCGCCCCTTTTGCAGGCGGTAACGGCGGCGCTGGACAAGCGCAACGCGTCCTGAAAAATCTGATAACGAATTCAGACGCCAGATTCAGATTGATGCCCGTGGGAAATTGCGGCCAGTGCAGGTAAGGTAGTCGGTCGCAGCGCGATTTTACGTTCGCCCGTGAGGGTTGGGCGTTGTTGTTTGAGTGGGGGAAATTTATAGTGTGTACAAATGACGTAAGCGGAGCAAAACAATAATGACTAAGTATGCTTTGGTAGGTGATGTAGGCGGCACCAATGCGCGCCTGGCACTGTGCGAAGTCGAGAACGGTGCCATCTCACAAGCCAAAACGTTCTCCACAGCAGACTACGATAGCCTTGAGGCAGTCATCCGTTTTTATCTTGCCGAGCAGCAGCAGGATGTCACGGATGGCTGCATCGCCATCGCCTGCCCGATCACCGATGACTGGGTGGATATGACCAACCACGACTGGGCTTTCTCCACCAGCAAGATGAAGGCGAATCTGGGCTTTGATCATCTTGAGATCATCAATGACTTCACTGCCGTGTCGATGGCGATCCCGATGCTGACGGAGCAGGACGTGATGCAGTTTGGCGGCACGACGCCGGTTAAAGACAAACCGGTCGCCGTCTACGGCGCCGGAACCGGTCTGGGCGTGGCGCATCTGGTTCATGTGGATAAACGCTGGGTGAGCCTGCCGGGCGAGGGCGGCCACGTGGATTTCGCCGCCAACAGCGAAGAGGAAGATCTGATCCTGGAAGTGCTGCGCGAAGAGCTGGGCCACGTGTCCGCCGAGCGCGTGCTGTCCGGCGCGGGCCTGGTCAACCTTTACCGCGCGATTGTCAAAGCCGACAACCGCGTGCCGGAGAACCTGAAGCCGAAGGACGTTTCTCAGCGCGCGCTGGACGACAGCTGCACCGACTGCCGTCGCGCTCTGGCGATGTTCTGCGTGATCATGGGCCGTTTCGGCGGTAACCTGGCGCTGACCATGGGCACCTTCGGCGGCGTCTATATCGCTGGCGGCATCGTGCCTCGCTTCCTGGAATTCTTTAAAGCCTCCGGTTTCCGTGCCGCTTTTGAAGACAAGGGCCGTTTTAAAGATTACGTGCAGAATATTCCTGTCTACCTGATTACGCATGAAAAGCCTGGCCTGCTGGGCGCGGGTGCGCATCTGCGTCAGACGTTAGGCACCATTCTGTAAGCAAAAAAGGCCGGTTTTCCGGCCTTTTTCACAGCCGCATCAGCTGGCGAAACTCCCGCACTTTACTGCGGCTGACCGGCACCTGAAACTCCAGGTCGCGCAGCTTCAGAATATAGGTATTGTTAAACCAGGGTTCGATTTCGCGGATTTTGCTCAGATTCACGCAGTAAGAACGATGGCAGCGGAAAAAAGCCTCTTCGGGTAGTCGACTGCAAAATTCAGTGATATTCATCGACATCACGTACTCCTCCCGCCGCGTATAAACAAACGTCATTTTTTCATGGGCTTCGGCGTAATAAATATCGTTGATATCCGTCACGATAATGCGCTCGTCCCGCGTCAGGTTAATGGTATGCACCTGGCTACGCGGGCTGTCTGTGCCGCCGGAAGCGGCCTGCTGTAGCGTATTTTCCAGCTTGCGCAGCATGGTGATAATACGCATTTCATGGTAGGGCTTAAGGATATAGTCAAACGCCTCCAGCTCGAAGGCCTCTACCGCGTGCTCTTTATAGGCGGTGATAAAAACGATATGCGGACGATGGGCGAATTTACTGATATTTTGCGCCAGCAGCACGCCATCCAGCGACGGAATATTAATATCCAAAAAGATGACGTCCGGCTGATGGTTTTGCAGATATTTCAACACGTCCAGCCCGTCGTCGAACGTGGCCTCGATTTGCAGCTGGCTGTGCTGGCGGATCAGCCAGCTCAGCTCCTGCTGCGCCAGAAATTCGTCTTCGACAATAATGGCTTTCACATCGCTTTCCCGGTGAATGCGGCCCTAAGCCGTCAGTGAAACACGTTCGGGCAGAGTCGCCCCTTTTTTGGTGATATAAAAAGCAATTTCGGTGCCCGGATGGCGACGGTGAATATGCAGCCCCTCGCCGTAAAGCAGCCTGACGCGGTGATGCACGTTGAGCAGGCCTATCTTGTTGCCGGGCATCTCGTTGCGCTCCACGCGCTGGATCACCTCTTCGCTGATGCCGTTGCCCGTATCGCGCACCGCAATACGTATCCGCTCGCCCGCGTCCTGCACGCTGATGGTGACCACACCTTTGCCGCGACAGGGATGTACGCCGTGCACGATGGCGTTTTCCACCAGCGGCTGGATCAGCAGGCTGGGCAGCGAGCAGCTGATGTCTTCGTCAATTTCATAAATGACCGTCAGCTTATCGCCAAAACGCGCCTGTTCGATGGCGATATAATCTTTGATCTGATAAAGCTCTTTTTTGATATCAATGATTTCGTCGTCGTTCAGCTCCAGGTTGTAACGCAGATAGCGCGAAAGGTTGCTGATCAGCTGCCTGGCGGTATCGGGATTCAGGCGGATCGACGACGAGATGGCGTTCAGCGCGTTAAACAGAAAGTGCGGGTTTATTTTGCTTTGCAGCGCGCGTAGCTCGGCCTTATTCGCCATTTCACGCAGCTGTTCGGCGCGGGAAACTTCCAGCTGCGTGGAGATAATTTGCGACAGGCCGATGGCCATTTCCCGCAGCGACCAGGTAATGCGGTGCGCGTGGCGATAGTAAATTTTCAGCGTGCCGGTGACTTCGCCCAGCTCCCGCAGCGGGATCACAATCATTGAATGGATTTCCGGCGTGCGGTGCGCCTCATCGTTGTTGCGGATAATGATTTCGCCATTGGCGATAGCTCTGGCCGTGGTCGGGCTGATGCCGTCGTCGCCTTCGCGGTAATTCTGCTCGCCGACGCCGACATAGGCCAGGATCTGATTTTTGTTGGTGATGGCAACCGCATCCGCGCTGATATCGTCGCGAATAATTTCGCAGACTTTACGCAGCGAACGGCTGTTGACCTGGCGAAACAGCGGCAGCGTTTTATTGGCGATATCCAGCGCCAGCTTGGCCTGACGGGCGGCTATCGCCTCTTTTTCGCCCTCGACGCTCTGGATCAGCAGCACGATCAGGCCGATGCTGACCGCGCCCAGGATCATCGGCACGGCGATCTCTTCGACGATCGCCAGGCCCAGCGCGTAAGGTCTGGCCCAGACCAGGATCAGGATCATCGTTAACGACTCACACAGCATGCCGCCGATAATGCCGACGCTCCAGCGCCGCGCTTTGGCGACCTTCAGGTTAATCCAGCCTGCGGCGATGCCCGCGATAATGCTGGTAATCAGGCAGGGCACCGAGGTGACGCCGTGGACATCGATTAAAAAACGGTGCAGCCCGGCCACCACGCCGGTCACAATACCGACCCACGGGCCAAACAGGATACCGCCGGCCATAATCGCAATGGTGCGCACGTTCACCAGCGAGCCGTCAACGTTGATGCCGCTCCAGGTGCCAAACAGCGCGAACAGCGAGAAGATAGCCGTTACCGCCACCAGCTCCTGACGTGAGTGCTCATCTTTCTGTAACAGTTGACGAAAATGACGGGTGCGTGTCATAAAAAACAGGCAGATAAGCATAAGAGCGGCGCGATCTAATACCGCAAGCAACATCTCAAACATCGAATGCACGGGCGCCTCGGCTGGCGGAGAAACAGTAGCGACATAATAAGGAAAGCGAGCGGGATGCGCCAGGCAAGCGCGCGCCGATTTCAGTCAATCCCTGTCTGGATCAATTTTGTTACGATTAGCCGTGCGTAAGGTATCAAGGTAGCCTCGCTGCAAAGCCTGGGTGAAAAGGGGAAACCCTGGTAACAAAAAGGGGATGTATCATGCAATTAACGACCGAAAGATTGCTGTTGGAAAAGCTCCAGCCGGAAGACTGGTCGCTGTTCCACGAGGTGCACAGCGATCCCGTCAGTATGCAGTTTATCAGCGCCGTCCCGCAGCTGGCGGATATCCGGCAGCGCTTTCAGACCCGACTACAGCCCTGGCAGGTAACCAGCCTGCATATGCTTTGTTTAACTGTGCGGCTGCGGGCAAGCGGCGAAGCGATAGGGCTGATAGGCGCGAATGCGGAATGGACGCCCTGGCGGCAGGCCGAAGTCGGCTACTCGCTGCTGAACCGCTATACCGGCAAGGGCTACGGCAGCGAGGCGCTTGGCGCGATGGCCGCTTACCTGCTCAGCCAGTGTCGCTTCCACAAGCTGACCGCGCAGGTGGTGGAGGGCAACTGGCCTTCGCGACGCGTTCTGGAAAAAAACGGCTTCCGGCTTGAGGGCACGCTGCGGGAAAATTATCTGCTGCGCGGCGAGTGGGTTGACGACTGGCTGTTCGGCAAGCTGGAATCAGATTAATTCGGCTCGACAGCCTGGCGAACTCTGCGCTATGTTGGCTCTTCGACCATTTTCTGGTCAGCGTCGCTCGGACGGTTCCGGGCGCTAACGTACTCAGAGGTCTTTATGGCTGACAACAGCTCCGCACGCCGATTTTCCCGTATTGAACGCCTTCCGCCCTATGTTTTTAATATCACTGCCGAACTGAAGATGGCGGCGCGCCGTCGCGGCGAAGATATTATCGATTTCAGCATGGGCAACCCGGACGGCCCTACGCCGCCCCATATCGTTGAAAAACTCTGCTCGGTGGCGCAACGAGAGGACACGCACGGCTATTCGACTTCGCGCGGCATCCCGCGTTTGCGTCGGGCAATTTCACGCTGGTATGCCGATCGCTATCAGGTGGATATCGACCCGGAGTCAGAAGCGATTGTGACCATCGGCTCGAAAGAGGGGCTGGCGCACCTGATGCTGGCTACGCTCGATCATGGCGATACCGTGCTGGTGCCGAATCCCAGCTACCCCATCCACATTTACGGCGCGGTTATCGCGGGCGCTCAGGTGCGCTCCGTGCCGCTGGTGGAAGGCGTGGACTTCTTTAACGAGCTGGAGCGTGCTATTCGGGAAAGCTATCCCAAACCCAAAATGATGATCCTTGGCTTTCCGTCCAATCCTACTGCGCAGTGCGTCGAGCTGGACTTTTTCGAGCGCGTGATCGCGCTGGCCAAACAATATAACGTGCTGGTGATCCACGATCTGGCCTATGCCGATATCGTCTATGATGGCTGGAAAGCGCCTTCGATTATGGAAGTGCCGGGCGCTCGCGACGTGGCAGTAGAGTTTTTCACGCTCTCCAAAAGCTACAATATGGCGGGCTGGCGTATCGGCTTTATGGTCGGCAACAAAGAGCTGGTCGCCGCGCTGGCGCGGATCAAAAGCTATCACGACTACGGCACCTTTACGCCGCTGCAGGTTGCCGCCATCGCCGCGCTGGAGGGCGATCAGCAGTGCGTGCGGGATATCGCGCAGCAGTACAAGCGCCGCCGCGACGTGCTGGTGAAAGGGCTGCACGAGGCGGGCTGGATGGTGGAAACGCCCAAGGCCTCGATGTATGTCTGGGCGAAAATCCCGGACCACTATGCGCATATGGGTTCGCTGGAATTCGCTAAGCATATGTTGCAGGAGGCGAAGGTCTGCGTCTCGCCGGGTATCGGTTTTGGCGACTACGGCGATACGCACGTGCGCTTTGCGCTGATTGAAAACAGCGACCGTATTCGCCAGGCGGTAAGAGGGATTAAAGCGATGTTCCGCGCCGACGGTATTCTGCCGGGAACGGTAAAAAGCGAGGCGGACCAGGGCTATACAGGTTAATAAAAATAATAGCCTGGAGGCAGAATGTCCTTCAGGCTTTTTTTCTAAATTAATGGCATTCAGGGAATGATTCGCCGTGATGGTTTTTTTAGAATTTATTGGTTTTTAGTGAGGGAGATATGGAAATTTCCAAAATTAACTTTTTATTTATTTTATTTTTTTTGGCTTTCTGTGGGCCGATCTGTGCTGCCAAAAGTAATAATGATGACGTTAAAGAACTATCTGAAGTCACCGTTTTTTCTTTAGGGAACAATGGGTTTGTCGGAAAAATGAGTAGAGGTGAGGTGCTTTATAATAAGATTTTTCATGGTGCTGATAGTGAGCTTATTTTTAGGAAGTTACTGGAGTCTGATTTATCCACCCCAGAGGCTAAAATATATGCATTATGTGGCCTGGTAAAAAAGAAGGTAAGTAAAAGCTCTTTGATAATGTATAAAAATTCAGAAGTAAATCTGTCTGTCCTTAAAGGCGATGTGCTAAGAAAATTTTCATATCAGGAAATCTATGAAAACATAATCGACAATGGATGTTGATTATAACAAGGAGAAAAAATGAAATGAGAAATATCAATGCATTAGAATTAAGGTGCGTTTCAGGTGGGATGAATATTGACGGGCTTCGTGAATCATCAAATGTTATCGATCTTCGAGGAGTTGATATGGGAGCATGGATAGACGCTAATGGCGCCCGGTACGACTAGCGATATAATGTTTCCGAGCGGCACGTCGAGTACCTTTATGGATTTAATGGCGTTTCTGAGGAAAGATCGTGAAGGCGGCGGTGGTCTTCTTTAAAAGACAGGACGCTATCATTTACAAACCTCAATCCAATATTTAAATTTTATATCAGGCTAAGTATCCGGTACAAAAATGTAAGGTGCTTAACCATGAGGTTTTAATGGGTGAAAGTTTCATAAATATATTGGTTCAGGATCTACATCCTGCTCGCAACTTTAGAGTAAGTAAGGTCAGAGCTGATGAAGGTCCTCTGCTTATAAAGGGTTCGCTCAGAAATACAAACCCTTTATAAATTAAAAACCAGAGCGATCGGGTTATTTTTAACAACAAGTATAAAGTGGAGCGCCTGCCTTCTTCGTTAGCCAGCGGACTACAGCATCAGATAGAAGGTGCCTGCCCAGGCCAGCAACAGAAACGAAATGCCCATTAATGCATATTTCACGAAAAAAACTCCTTTGAGCGATGATAGCCGGAACCTGCGTCGCCGCGTTTTCCGGCTCGGGCCGTCAGCTTTCGTCACAGGATCGCCCGCTAATTTACCCGCACCGGGCGGCAAAATAAAGCCGGCATTTCCAGGAATTATCTTTTTTTTCAGGAAGCTGCTTTAGGCGCGGGCGTTAAATAAACCGCCCGCGTCCGGTCAGCGGGCCAGCTCCGGCACCACCGACATACCTACCTTCAGGCGCGCCAGATCGGGCTGGCCCGGTTCAAGCAGGATTTTGACCGGCAAACGCTGCGCCACTTTGGTGAAGTTGCCCGTGGCGTTATCGGCGGCGATAGCGGCAAACGTCGAGCCGGTGGCAGGCGCTATGCTATCCACATGGCCACGCAGCGTGACGCCAGGCAGCGCGTCCACGCTCAGCGTGACGCCAGCACCGGCCTCTACGCCAGCCAGCTGCGTTTCCAGGAAGTTTGCCACCACGTAAGTTTGCTGTAGCGGCACCACGGCCATCAGACGCGTCCCGGCGGCAACCCAGGCGCCCTGGCGTGCCGCTCGCTGACCGACGGCGCCGTCGATTGGTGCGGTGATAACGGTATAAGAAAGATTCAGCCGAGCCTGATCGACGCTGGCGGTTGACGCGGCAATATCCGCTTTAGCCTGGCGCAGGCTGGCTTCCAGCACGCCCACTTCTTTACGGGCGGCCAGCGCGGCGGCCTGGCTTTGACGCAGCTGCGCCGCCGCTTCCTGCATGGATGCGCTGGTTTTCTGCTGCTCGTCTGCCGTGGCGGTGCCGCTTTTCAGCAGGCGGCGATAGCGTTCGGCATTTTGCCCGGCATAGTTCAGGGTCGCCTGGCTGGCCGCGACGGCGGCGTCGTTTTGCGCAATGGTCGCCTGTTGCTGCTCAAGCTGGGCCTGAACGCTGGCCAGCTTAGCCTGGCTGACCGCCAGGTTCGCTTCGGCAGTTTCCAGCGCGACGCGGTAGTCACGATCGTCAATCGTCGCCAGCACGTCGCCCGCTTTTACCTGCTGGTTATCGCCGACGTTAACGGTGCGAATATAGCCGGAAACTTTCGGCGCGATGGCCGTGTAGTCGGCGGTCACTACGGCATCATCGGTACGGGCCTGATGGCGGCTCATGGCCGACCAGACGAAAAAGGCGATCCCCAGCAGGACCAGCAGCAGCGCGGCCAGCGTTAAGGTTCTTTTTGCAGGTGTGAACATTGTTATTATCTCACGGCTTTAGTTTGAATAAGGGTTTGCGGCGGCCAGACACGTTTAGGCAGCCAGGCGGTCAGCAGCACCAGCAGCAGCGCGAAGCCGATCAGCAGCAGGTAGGCGTCGCTGATGCTGAGGAGCACCGCCTGGTGCTTAAGCAGCGTGGCGAAATGACCTAAATTTTCGGCCGAGCTGGCTGAACCGTCCGGCAGCAGCGGCTTCATCGCCGAGGCATCAGCGCTGTTCGCCGCCGTCATCAGCCACGGACGATTGCCCAGCTGATCGACCAGGGTGTGTGAATGAAACTTTTCCCGGTGGGTCAGAAAATTCTCTACCAGGCTGCCGGCCGCCACGCTGGAAAAGCCGCGCACGGTATTAAACATCGCCGAGGCGTACGGCCCTTCAGGCGGCAGGATCACGCTGGTGGCGCTCATCAACACCGGCAGAATCAACATTGGCTGCCCAAAAGCCTGTAGCAACTGGATCAGCCAGAAATTTTGCCTGGCCCAGTCGTCGGTCAGCTGCGCGCCCATCAGGCACGACACGCTGAGCAGCGCCGCGCCGCAGGTCAGCATCCAGCGGCAGTCGATCCAGCGCAGGTTCAGCAGGAAAGCCATAAAAGGCGCAATCAGCAGCTGCGGCAGGCCGATAGCCAGCGCCAGCGGCGCAAACTGCACGGTGCGGAACCCTTCCACCTGAGCGAAATAAGCCGAAGGCAGGGCGGAGCCGGAAAGCGCCACCAGCAGCACGCCAGCCAGCACCAGCAGCCCGTGCGTTAAATTTTTACGCTGTAGCAGCTGCAATTTAAACAGCGGCAACGGATGCGACCACTCGTTGATTAAAAACGCTACCAGCAGCGCGATGGACGCGCACAGCATGCCGGTAATCAACGGCGATTGCAGCCAGTCGAGCCGCTCGCCCTGCGACAGCGTCAGCACCATCAGCGCAACGCCGCTACAGCCGGTCAGCATGCCGAACAAATCTATCTGCTTAAAACGCTCCAGGCGCAGCGGATCCTGCGGCAATCCCCAGCCAATCAGCACGCCGGCAAGCAGCAGCGGCGGCACAATCTGCCAGAACACAAACTGCCAGCCGACGGCATCGGTCCAGAAAGCTGCCAGCGAGGCGGCCACGTTGGGGCCGAAAGTGGCGGTTAAGGCATAGGCGGACAGCCCGTAAAGCTTGATGCCCGGCGGCAAAAAACGCAGCGCTACCGTCATCAGCAGCGGCGGCAGCGCGCCGCCGAACAGGCCCTGGATAACACGCAGGCCGATAAACAGCCCTGGCGTCGCGGCAAAGGGCTGCAGTATGCCGGCCAGCGCAAAACCAAACGCGACGGCCAGCGCAAAGCGGCGCAGCGAGAAGGTCACCGCAAACCAGGGCGCGACCATCATCGCCGCCACTTCGGCAGCCTGATAGGCCGAGGTAATCCAGGTCGCCCGATCGTAGCTAAAACCGATAGCGGCGCGAACGTCGGCCAGCGCTAAGTCGGTTACGCGATCGTTAAGTCCTGAGGTCAGCGCAGCAATCAGCACGCCCACCAGACCCAGCGCCAGACGCAGGGTAAAAGGGTGGGTGGCCGGGGCTGCGGGTTGAGCGTTCATAGCCGGTGCTCCGCAAGAAAAGATGAAGTGATGCACTGTATTGCATTGTGATACATTGGCGGCAGATATTACATGGTGATTGGCTGTATTGCAATGCGATACAGCCTGCCGGAGAGGGGAAAAGAGTGCTACAGTATCGCCATCAACAAGGAAGGAGATCTCATGTCTGAACCTGCAGCTTTACGCGACGAGGAGCGTACCGGCGGTATCCAGGTTATCTCACGCGCGGCAAAAATTCTGGACGCGTTGGGCGACAGCCCCAACGGCATGAGCCTGGGCGAAATCGCTCAGGCCGTCGATCTGCCTCGCTCAACCGTGCAGCGTATCGTTGGCGCGCTGGATTCGGTGCAGCTGGTGCGCAGTCACGGCGCGGGCGGCGTACGTCTTGGCCCGGCGCTGCTGCGGCTGATCGCCAGCGTGCACACCGATGTAGTGGCGATTGTGCAGCCGTGGCTACAGGCGTTGAGCGACGCCACGGGCGAAACAGTGTCGCTGGCCCGCGCCAGCGGATTACAGCTGGCTATCGTGCATTACGTGGTCGCCGATCGCGAGCTGCGCGTGGTGCCGCGCATCGGGCTGAACCTGCCGCTTTACAGCACTTCCGGCGGCCGTGCGCTGCTGGCGCTGGACAGCGACGAAGAGGCCAGGGCGTGGGTAGGTGATGCCTACGAAGCGATTACCGAACTGACCGTCAAAGCGTATCCCGATTTGATGGAAAGACTGCAGGAAATCCGCCGCACCGGTCTCTCTTACGATCGTGGCGAGACGCTGGAAGGGATCTCCACCATGGCGGTAGCGATAGATACCATACTGGGACGCTTTTCCATCAGCCTGCTGGTGCCTTCTGCCCGTTTTCAAAAGCACGAAGCGCTCTTCCGCGAAGAGATCCTGAAGTGCAAAGAGGCTCTGGTGGATGAAATTGGCAAAGCGACTTTACGTGACTGACAGGAGCGGCAAATGAAAAAGCTTTTAGTGGCGGTGGATAATTCGGCGCTGGCGCGCAAGGTGGTTTCCCTGGCGACGGAGCAGGCGCGCGCGCTTGATGCGGACGTGGTGGTGTTGTGCTGTGTCGACGCCAGCTATGCCAGCACGACGGCGGATTACGTTATTGAGGCGGGGGAAGATCCCGGCGACTTCGGCAGCGCGCTGGACGAACAAAACACGGCGGAAGCCGCCGTTCGCCAGGCGCTGGCGGAGCTGCAAGGCCGCGGCGTTCGCGCCACGGGGCGGGTGCTGGCGGGCGAGTCCGCCGAAACCATCGTGGCCCACGCCAATCAGATTGGCGCCGCAATGATTATTATGGGCCGCCGCCATCTCTCTTCCTTTAATCGCCTGCTGAAAGGATCGGTCAGCGCTGCCGTTATAGAGCGTGCCAGCTGCCCGGTACTGGTCGACGTGCGCGCCGACTAAGAACCTCGCGTTTTAATAACGGCACTTCAGGTTAATTTCTCCGCGGGCGCAGCGAATATAATAGCGTCCGCTTCCCGAATTTAGCGCAAAAAAAAGCCCGCTCGCCGCGGGCATAAATCTTTGTAATTATAAATAAAATTCCTGGTGTTGCGCAGACATGTCGCTGTGTCTGGATGTATATTGGCATTCATTTTCGCCTCGCGCTACACGGCAGCCTGAATCGATTCAATCGGTAAAATATTGCATCACGGTTAAAGAAGTGCAAAAGCGGTTTTTTCCGATGGTATCGCCGTGCCGCTTAAGTAAGATGCGTCGGCAAAGAAAGGAGTTAAGATGAAAAAAATAATTGGCGCGCTGGCGCTTGCTGTTTTGCTGTCCGCTGGCTGTACTTCCCACAAGCCCGGCGCTTTTGAAAAGGTAGCAGAAGACCCTGCGGTAAATAGCGTGCTTTATCGTTTCGATCCCGATACGGTAAACAAAACGGCCATGGAGCAGGACGTCGAGCATTATTGCGCGGAGCGCGGCTTTGATAAAGTCGAGCCGATAAAGCCGCAGGAAAGTCGACTGCCAGGGTTAATGAAAGCCTGGTATCAGTGTAATTACAGCATTAAAAGCTAATAAAAGAAGGCGGGTAATTACCCGCCTTGAAGACTGCATTTTATTTTTATATTGCCGTGTGCAGGCTTTGCCCGCTTTCAGGATGAAAGAACTTCACCCATTTATAATTCTTTACCAGCTCCTGTGCTGGCCATGGTGTCCGCCGTGATGATAGCCCGGCCCGCCGTGGTGGTGGCCGCGATAGCCGTCATGAATAATACAGCCGCTCAGCATACTTATTACGCCCAGAAGCGCAATCGATCTAATTAGTTTCATTATTCTTACTCTCTCGCTTTCCAATAGCTAACACTCTACAAAACAAAAGTGGAGGAATAATGCCGCTTTTGTAGAGTTATTAGAGTAAATATTTCCAAATAATTCAGTATGGAAATTTTGCGATCTATTCCACCAGAAAGAAATAAGAGAAGGCTTAAAAGACCCACTTTTAACACAGAATGTTCTTAAATAGACTTCTTTATCCGGTCGAATGAAAAATTTGCGTTAATAACGGCAGAAAAGGATTTATGCGATAGACTTAAGGCAATTTTTCAAGACAAGGACATGCTATGCGTTATCAGGTTAAAAATGTGCTGGCGGCCCAGGCAGAGCTGGGCGAGTGCCCGGTCTGGTCAGTGCGCGAACAGGCGCTTTACTTTGTCGATATTCTGGCGCCTGCGCTGCATCGCTTCGATCCGCAAAGCGGCGAGCATAAAATCATGCCGGTGCCGGAACATATCGGCTGTTTTGGCCTGAACGAGCAGGGCGGCTTCGTGGCGGCGCTGCGCAGCGGCGTTTGCCTGCTGGATGAAGAAGGCATCATCACCCGGCGCGTGGCGGCCAATCCTGGTGAAGCTGCCTTCAGCCGTTTTAACGACGGCCGCGTTGACCGACACGGGCGCTTCTGGTGCGGCAGCCTGTGGGAGCCGCAGGATCGCAACGGCGGCAAGCTCTGTCGCCTGGACGAGCATCTGCGCCTGACCGTCGAGGCGGAAGACATCAAAATTTCCAACGGGCTGGCCTTTTCGCCTGATGATAAATGGATGTACCACACCGACACGCCCAACGGTGTGCTTTATCGCTATCCGGTCGATGACAAGGGCGATATCGGCCCGCGTGAAGTCATCCGGCATTTTGTGCAGGAACAAGGCGGCCTGCCCGATGGCGCAGCGGTAGACAGCGAAGGATTCTACTGGTCGGCAATGTTTGACGGCTCGCGGGTCATTCGTCTTAATCCGGTCACCGGCGAAATCGTGGACGAGATCCCGCTGCCGGTGCGCTGGCCGACGATGGTCGCTTTTGGCGGGCCGGATCTGAAAACGCTTTATATTACGAGTTCACGCGAAGATCGAAGCGCAGAGGAGCTGGCGGCTTATCCGCAGTCTGGCGATGTGTTTGCCGTGGAGGTCGCCGTTGCGGGCCTGCCGGAACCGCTTTTCCGGCAGGCATAAGGTAAGTAAGAAGAGTCAACTACAGCGGCTGCGCCTGGCGCAGCCCTTCTGCGGCTTTAGCCGGACAGTGCGGCAGACGGATAGTCAGCGACATAATCAGCGACAGCACCAGCAGCGCCATAATCAGGCTAAAGGTCACCATAAAGCCGCCAAACAGCGAAGCAATTAGCGAACCCAGCACGCTGCCAATGCCGAAGCCCAGATAGATCAGGCCGTAGTTTTTGGTCAGGTTGTTCAGACCGAAAAAGTCGCTGACCAGCGAAGGATAAACGGTGATGGTGCCGCCGAAGCTGAAGGCCACGCAGGCTACGGAAATAAAGAAGGTGGTTTCGGTCATATGGCTGAACAGTAAAATGCCCATGCCCGCCAGCGAAACGATTTGCGCCAGCGTAATCACGCGAATGCGCGCCATCCTGTCGGAAAGGATCCCCAGCACCAGACGACCGCTCAGGTTGGCAATAGCAATAACCGTAACGGCACTGGCTGCGGTTTGCGTGGAAAGATTAACCATGCCTTCGCCAATATCCTTCGCCACGCCAATGACGTACAGCCCGCTCATACAGGCGGTCAGAAACATTACCGCTAACATCCAGTACTGCGGCAGACGCGCCGCCTGGGTCAGCGAAAAGTCGCGAACGCTGGCGGCGTCGCCTGCTACCGCCTGCTGTTTCGGCGCGTCTTTCATCAGCAGCGCGCCGGCGATAATCATCGCCATCGCTATACCGCCCCAGATCAGGAAAGTGTGCTCCAGGCTGTTTACGCTCAGCAAATAGCTGCAAATAAATTTAAAGCCCAGGCTGCCCAGCCCATAAGCGCCAATCGCACAGGCCGAAATCACGCCTTTGCGTTCGGGAAACCACTTCACGCAGTTGGAAAGCGTCATCAGGTAGCCCGCGCCGTCAGCCAGACCAACCAGTACGCCCGCGCTCAGATAGAGCATAAACAGGCTGTCGGCCTGCGAAGTCAGCCAGAAGCCGAAAGCCATCAGCACGCCCGCGCCGATCGTTACGTTGCGCACGCCAAAGCGTTCCTGAAGCTTTCCGGCCAGCGAAGAGGAGATGGCCAGCCCCAGGCTCAGCAGGCCGAAAGAGAAGGCGACCTGGCTAACCGACGCCTCCAGCTTGTGGGAGAGCTGGCCGTTGAACAGGCTCCAGGTATAAACCGAACCCAGCGCAAACTGCGTAATAATGGTGCCGGCCAGGGTTAGCCAGCGAACGCGAGAACTGACGGTTGGTGTGCTCATGGGGATGCTCCCGGAAAGAGTAATAAATTAAGCACAGAATACGGCGGGTTTTAGCAATGCGGGGCGAAGAGGGCATGAACTGCCGTCATTCAGGAATGAAATGCCGCTGAGGCGGAATGAACGGCGGCGTAAAATGCAGCGAAAGCAGGGAAACGACGGGCGCAAGCAGACAGGAGCAGCGGCGAAACGACGGGGGCAGGCGGACAAGAGCAGCGGCGAAACGACGGGCGCAGGCGAACAAAAACAGGCTAAGCGACGGGCGCAAGGCTGCGCCCGTCCGAGGCGTTACTCCGCCGACTGGATGCGCAGGTTACGCAGATCGTTGCCGGTCGGCGTCTGGTGCACGCGCAAACCGAACTCCGGCAGAACGGCAAAAATATGGTCAAAGATATCGGACTGGATCCTTTCATATTCCAGCCAGACAGTGGTGTTGGTAAAAACGTAGATCTCCAGCGGCAGGCCGTCCGCGCCCGGCGCCAGCTGACGCACCATCAGCGTCATGCCTTTATGCGTGTGCGGATGCGCCCTGAGCCAGGCCTCCAGCCAGGCGCGAAACGTGCCGATATTGGTCATGCGGCGGCCGTTCAGCGGCGTGCTGGTATCCAGACCGGCGTTATAGGCCGAAACCTCCTGCATTTTGCTTTCCAGGTAGGGCGTCAGCAGCTGAGCGCGCTTCAGTCTGGCTACCTCATCTTCGCTCAGAAAGTGAATGCTGGTGGTATCGATATTAATGCTGCGTTTGATGCGGCGGCCGCCCGACTCCGACATTGCTCGCCAGTTTTTAAAGGAGTCGGAAATCAACGCGTAGGTAGGAATAGTGGTAATAGTGTTATCCCAGTTGCGCACTTTTACCGTGGTCAGCGCGATATCCACCACCGAGCCGTCCGCGCCATATTTCGGCATATCCAGCCAGTCGCCCAGCTTCAGCATATTGTTGGCGGAGAGCTGGATCCCGGCCACCAGCCCCAGAATGGGATCCTTAAAGACCAGCATCAGCACGGCGGTCATCGCGCCCAGACCGGTCAGCAGCACCAGCGGCGATTTACCGATAAGCACCGAGATAATCATCAGCGCCACCAGCAGCGCGGCAATCAGCTTCAGGCTCTGGAAAATCCCGCGCAGCGGCATCTGGCTGGCCATTGCGCTTTTCTCCGACAGCTCCAGAAAGATATCCAGCAGCGAGAAGAACATCAGCAGGCCGAATACCATGATCCAGACCTCGCTAAGGATCATTAGCGCGCTGTAAGCCGGTTCCAGGCCGGAGAGAAACAGCTCCAGCTGGATTTGCAGAAAAACGCCCTGCATCAGCAGCGCAAAGCGGCTGAAAAGCTTGTTATCTATCAGCGATTTTGGCCACTGACGGCTCGATTTTTCCGCCATACGCCGCAGCAGAGGCAGCAGCACGCGGTGTAACAGGCCGTGCGCTATCAGGGAAATCAGCAGAATGACGGCCAGAACGGCCACGAGCGCAATCAGCGGCGCCCAGGGCACAGCGAACGCGTTGAGCTGCGCAAGAATAAAATGGTGCATATGGTTAGTTCCCTCTAATCAGGTCAGTCCAGAACGCGCGAAAACAGCGCGTTATGACGCAGAAGCAGACGTTCTGCGCGGCGTCAGGGTAGCCTGGCCGCTGTGGCAAAATCAAATCGGATTTTCCTCAGGGTTTTATGCTGCGCTACGGGCGTTATCACCCGGCAGGCGCGTTCAGGTTTTAGCCAGCTTTGCCGATAATCCGCGTAAGCGCTGACGAAATATCGCGCAATTCAACTATTCAGGCGCCGTTTTGCCACTGTTCTGTTTTGAGGAATACATTATGCCGGGGATACCAGTTCGTCTGTCAGGGAAATTGATCTTTGGCGGCATTTCGATGCTGCTGTTAACCATGCTGCTGGTTTGGTTCGCTATTACCCTGCGCGGACAGCCGCGCGTGGTCGAGGCCAGCAACAGCCTGATCCAGCAAACCGGTGAAAACATCGTGGGCCAGCTGAATCAGCAACTGCTGCGCATTGAAGGTGAAGTGGTGAGCATGGCGCGCCTGGCGGAAGTGCTGCCGCACCAGGAGACGCTGGTGAAAAGCGTGCTGCCGCAGATTATCGACAGCAAGGGCGATAAAAGCATTGCGGGCGGCGGTATCTGGCCGGAACCCAACGCCTTTACCGAAGGCGTTGCTCGCCGTAGCTTCTTCTGGTCTCGTGGCGCAGGCGGCGCGCTGGTCTGGTCAGACGGCTACAACGAGCCGGGCAGCGCGGGCTACCATAATGAGAGCTGGTATACCTCTGCCCGGGAAGCGTCGCGCAGCAAATGCAGCTGGTCGGAAGTTTATCAGGATCCGATTTCCCAGGTGAATATGGTCACCTGTAGCGTGCCTTACGTGCAGGGCGAAAAGTTTGCCGGCGTGGCGACTTTTGACGTGCTGCTGGATAACCTTTCCGGTTTTATGCAGAGCCACGGCAATCTGACCGGCGGCTACGCCTTTGCGCTGGATGGCGCGGGCAACGTGCTCTATTTCCCCGGCGGTAAAGATAAGGCGCTGAAGAAGTTCAGCGCGCTGGCGGCGGAAAAACCCTGGCTGGCACCGGTGCTGAAGGGCATCGCGGAAAATAAAACCATGACTACCCTGAATCACATTCAGGATGGCGTACTGAATAAGCAGGCGCAGGTTACGCTGTTCAGGATGCCCGACACAGGCTGGATTATCGGCCTGGTAACGCCGCAGGCGAAAGTCACCGCGCTGGCGGATAATATCCTGCAGGATATCTTTATCGTGCTGATCCCGGCGCTGGTGGTTCTGCTTGTGCTGGTCTGGCTGTTTGCCCGTCGTCTGGCGGCAAGGCTGGAGTCAACCCGCGCGGCGCTGGATGAAATCGCCAACGGCGACGGCGACCTGACCCGTCGTCTGGCCACGGTCGGTAAAGATGAGATCGCCGAAATCGCGGTGTCGTTTAACCAGTTCGTCGATAAAATCGCAGGCGTGATCACCAGCGTACAGGCCAGCGGCGTCAACGTGGCCGCCAGCGCCAGTTCGCTGGCGGAAGGCAACCAGGCGTTCTCGGCGAAAATCAGCGATCAGGCGGCGGCGCTGGAGCAGAGCGCGGCGGCAATGGAGCAGCTCAACGCCACGGTACAGCTGAATGCGGAAAATACCCGTCTGGCGGACTCCTTTACGGAGCAGACGGCGCAGATCGCCCGCAGCAGCAGCGAGGTAATGAATCAGGTGATTGCTACTATGGCTTCGATCAAAACGTCCTCCAGCCGCGTGGGCGAAATCCTCAGCGTGATTGATGGGATCGCCTTCCAGACCAATATACTGGCGCTGAACGCGGCGGTGGAAGCGGCCAGGGCGGGCGAACAGGGGCGTGGCTTTGCCGTGGTCGCGGCGGAAGTGCGTGCTCTGGCGCAGCGCAGCGCCGCTGCGGCGCAGGAGATCAAAGCATTGATTAGCGAGTCCGACACCACGGTGCTGGCCGGCAGTCGGCTGGTGGAAGGCGCGGGCGAAAAGCTGGCGGGCCTGGTGAACGACGTGCTGAAAGTCAAAGAGGTAGTGGGTGAAATCCGCGTAGCGGGCGACGAACAGAGCAAAGGCATCAGCGAGGTCACCCTGGCGGTGTCGCAGATGGAGCGCGGCATTCAGCAGAACCTGCTGCTGGTGACGCAGACGGCGGAAAACACCGAAGCGCTGCGCACGGAAGCCGCCCAGCTGGCGCAGGATATCTCCGCGTTCAGAGTGGCCTGACGCTAACTAATAAAAACCCGGCATCGTGCCGGGTTTTTATTTTCGTTCCTGCATCGCTTTATGGAGAAGGGCGATGGCTTCAGGATAAAGGGTTACGCGATCTTTATCAGGCGTAATCCGGCCTGTAGATCAGCGTTTGCAGCCAGTTGTCAATCTCCTGCGGCTCTTCCACACCGGCCAAACCGTGCTTAAACAGGTAGCGTATCAGGCCGCTGGCTATGGCGATTTCCGTTTTAACGATATCGGCCTGGGAAGGATAGAGCTTGCCTTTTTCCCGCTCCGCCTTGCTGACCTGCTGTGCGCACAGGCGGGCCGCTTCGATAAACAGCTTGTCGTCCACGCGCGCCGGTCTGGCGGCGTAAATCGCCAGGCTGACCGCCGGGAAAATATAAAAATTATTCGCCTGGCCGGGATAGCGCGTTTCACCGTTAATTTTTTCTTCTCCGAACTGCACGCCCGCCGCAAACAGCGCCTTGCCGTCGCTCCATTCATAGGCCTGTTTTGCGGTACATTCCGCATTTTCGGTGGGATTGGAGAGCGCAAAAATGATTGGCCGGTCGTTCAGCTTACTCATCGCTTTTACCACGCCTTCGCTGAACAGCCCGCCCTGAGTGCTGACGCCAATCAGCATGGTGGGCTTAACGCGCTCAACCACTTTTTGCAGATCGCTTTCTGCGGGCATGTCGTGCGCATAGGCTTTTTGCGATGTATTCAGGTCGTCGCGCTCAGCGGTAATCAGTCCTTGTTTATCAAACAGCGTAATTGCCTGTTGCGCTTGTTTCCGATCGGCACCTTCCTGCACCATAGCGTCAACCAGCATATTGGCGATACCGGTGCCTGCCGAACCTGCACCGGCAAACAGCACGCGCTGTTCCGCCAGCCTGCCGCCGGTTGTCTCCAGCGCGGTCAGCAGGCCCGCAAGCACCACGCTGGCAGTGCCCTGAATATCATCGTTATACACCAGCGCCTGCTGCTGGTAGCGCTGGAGATAGCGGATGGCGTCGTCGCCCTGCCAGTCCTCAAAATGGATGCAGCAGCCGGGAAATACGTCGTTGACGGCGGCGACAAATTCATCCAGCAGCTCGTCCAGCGCCTGCTGGTCAAGCTTTGCTTCCCGCAGGCCGGTATAAAGCGGATCGTCCCGAAGCTGTTCGTTGCCGGTGCCGATATCCAGATGCACCGGCAGCAGCCCCTGAGGCGGCACGGCGGCGCAGGCGGTATAAAGCTGCAGCTTGCCCACCGGAATGGGCGCGCCGTTGGCGCCGATGTCGCCCAGCCCTAAGATGCGGCCACCAGATGTGACGCAGATAAAGCGCACCTCTTTTTGCGGCCAGTTACGCAAAACTTCTTTCAGTCGGCCTTTCATTTGCCGGGTCAGATACATGCCTTTGGGACGTCGATAGATATGGCCATATTTTCGGCAGGCGTCGGCGATAGTCGGATCGTAAACCAGCGGGATAAAAGTAACCGGATCGGACATCAGCGTGGCGTAAAACAGCGTTTCGTTGCGGTCAGCCAGCTCCTGCAAATAGATATACTTCTCAATATCGTCGGGTTTGTTGTCCAGATGTTCCAGCACACGCTGCATTTGCGTTGCCAGCGAATCCACCGCAGGCGGCAGCAGCCCTTCAAGATGCGCGTCCGCTCTTTCCTGCTGGCTGAAAGCGGTATCTTTATTCTGCGTGGCGGAAGCCAACAGGCGGTAGTCTGGTCTGGTCATCACATTCCCTTACTGGTCGCAATACATCAATTCGGTAAGCCTGGCTGAAAGCGCTTAACGTTGCTGGAGGGAAAATGTAACAAAATCAAAGAGGATAAACGGTAAGGGCAAAAAAAAACCTCGCCTTGGCGAGGTCAGGAACCTACTTAATATAGCTGCGGATAGCCTCAGCAATGGCTTTGTTCGGCCCGCGGTGATCCTCGCGCTGTTCCGTATCATCGGCCACTTTTTGCAGGTATTTATTCAGCTTGCCGCCGGTCGGCACGTTGCCATAGGCAATCAGCATCTGCACGATCTGCCTGAGCGCAAGCAGCTCGACGGTAAGACGTTCAACAACAGGATCTTTATCTGGCATCAGGGGGGACTCCGGTACGGTTTTCCAGTGACTTTATGGTGATTTTACGGCGGGCGCGTAAAAACCAATCAGTGGAATACCGCAGAATAACGGCGTCAAATCCCGGCGGTGCAGGCGTCAGGAAAGATAAAGCACCGCGCCCGGCACCTGTAGCAGGGTGTAAAGCTCCGCAGAGGAAGGGTCAGCAAGCTCCTGCTGTAGCTGCGGTGAACGGTAGCGCATCACATGGATTTTCTTCAGCTGATGCCAGACCAGGATAGCGGAAACCGTCAGCGAGCAGGTATGGTCGCTTTGCAGACAGAGCAGCGTGTAATGCCACTCCTCATCCAGCTCGTTGGAAAAAAACTGTACGCTTTCCGGCGGCAGCAGCGCGCGCAGATCCGGCAGCAGAAACTGGCTGACGTCCCGGGTAAGACGCAGGGTAAAAGTGGCGGTTCGCATAGAGCATTCCTTGTCGTTAGTCGGCCGTTGCAGGCGCTGAGGCGAGTATCAATCCCAATCCTTTGGCGTTAATCGTTAACTCAGTGAGCGGTGATTGACGTACAACACCTTAAACTATAGCGCTTACTATTGTTATCTGACTGATAATGAGACGCAATGGGATCCATCTGAACAGAGGTGATAATGAGAAAGAATTTATTGTTTATCTGTGCCTTATTGGCAACCGGCTGTGCGCAGAATGCCAGTAAACCAACCTCGTTGAACATGAAAAACCCGGCGGCGGCCTGGTGCGTTGAGCAGGGCGGTACATCAGAGATCGTGAAAACGGCGCAGGACCAGAGAGGCTACTGCACGCTGCCTGGCGGCGAGCGCATCGACGAGTGGCAGCTTTATCGACGGGATCATAAATAAAGGCGGGCTCAACAAAGAAATGCCGGTAGTAAAGGGAATAACTTTATGTGCCGGCATTGCTGTACAACGCGGTTTATCTGTCTTGTAAAATTATAAAGGTACGTTTTTGCTATGCCGTAGTTGATTGAGTATTTTAAGGCAAAGCTGCAATGTATTTTTGAAGTCTGGTTGCGTATGAGTGAGTATTCGCGTCAACGCCTGCAGGCTCGTCATCCTTCGCCACCGACAATCTTACGCTGGCCGTGGGTCTACACAGTTGGATTTGTACCGGCTGGCTGACGTTATTGTTTTGATGAAAATAAATAAGCCTCGTTCAAGTGAATAATAAAAAGGTATGAAATTCTGTATATTTCATCAGTTTTGTACATGCTCAGTCACGTCCTGGCTCTCATTTTTGATAAAAATACAAAATCAAAAATTCACGTGATTGAAGGAGGTTTTATACGGTTTTATCCCTAAGTTAAATTGATCTTTTGTTGCACACCCTTATTCCATAAGGTCTGAAAGGGCTATGCAATAAAGTTCATACAAATCATAAAGATGATCTAATTTTGTTAAACCTTTTCGATGTAATATTTAGTTACATTATTTTGTTTTTAGTCATGCGCAAACATTCTTACACTCCGGCTATAAGGTCTTGTCCGAAAATCTTCGATTTCAGATAAAATCCCAAAAAATATAGTGTCGATATGCTGGTGAATGGAATGCGCTCGCTTTTAATTCCGGGGTGTTGATTCTTGTCGGATGACGAGAACCGGGATGTTGTTCTGGCAGGGTTTGCCTTTTTTGTTAATTTCTCACTGGTATTGACCGTTTCTATAATTTCATAGAACAGGGACAGCCATGTCTGACTCTTCCTTTCAGTGCGAAATACCCAAGGCACGTATTAATTTAAAAATTGATTTGCATACGGGTGGAGCGAGCAAGAAAACCGAGCTTCCCCTGAAATTACTGGTTGCGGGCGATTTCAGCAACGGCCGGGAGTCTGCACCACTATCTGAGCGCAAAAAAGTTAATCTGAACAAAAATAACTTTGACTCAGTTCTTTCTGAATATTCCCCAAAAATAAATCTGACCGTTAAAAATAAGCTTGCCGGTGACGGTTGCGAAGACAACGTCAGTCTGACGTTCCGGAGCATAAATGAATTCTCCCCGGAGCAGGTTTCCCGACAAATCCCGCAGCGGTACGCGACTGGATGCGTGACACCGGCGATGTGCCGGAAAGCTGTTTTGCGGTGCAGGGCTATAGCGCAAGCCGTCCGATCGCAACCAATGACGCCCCGAAGGGCCGTGCACTCAACCGCCGTGTCGAAATCAGTCTGGTACCGCAGGCCAACGCCTGTCAGATATCGGGCAAAACCCTTGCGTCATCGCAGGATGATGACGCATCACAACACAATGGAGAGTAATTACATGGCAATTCCTGTTTATCTTTGGCTGAAAGACGACGGCGGCGCGGACATCAAAGGGGCTGTGGACGTTCAGGAGCGTGGCGGCAGCATCGAAGTGGTGGCGCAGGAGCATAACCTGTACATCCCGACCAACAATAACACCGGCAAGCTGACCGGTACCCGTATCCACACTCCGTTCCTGTTCACCAAGGAAATCGACTCGTCCAGCCCGTATCTGTACAAGGCGGTGACCACCGGTCAGACCCTGAAATCTGCGGAATTCAAGTGGTACAAAATCAACAACTCGGGCCAGGAAGTGGAGTACTTCAACACCAAACTGGAAAACGTGAAAGTGGTGAAAGTAAACCCGGTGATGCACGACATCAAGGATCCTGCTTACGAGAAGCATAACCACCTTGAGCAGATCGAGCTGCGTTACGAAAAAATCACCTGGACCTACAAAGACGGCAACATCATTCATTCCGACTCCTGGAACGAACGCGCCACCGCCTGATTACGCGTCATATTTCGCGCCGCAGGTGCGTTGGCTCGCTCCGGTCATACAGTTATCTATGTTCCCGGAGACTTACGAACTTGCCGCCTTCCTGCGACACGAACTCTTTAGCGTAATCCTCGTTTTTAAGCGGAGGGGATAACCTTTCTGCTGTTTTGCTGAACGTCTGCAGTACGCGGGCTTTCAGCAAAGAAACCGACAAACTGTCTGCCAGCCTGACCTTGTGCGCTTTGGTCCCCTGAACAAAGGGAAACAGCGAAGGGCGGTAGCGTGACCAGGAACCGATAAAGAGAGAATCTCATGGAGAATCCGGCAAGCCTTCTTCAACGTCTTAATCCCTACTGCGCCCGTGCGATGGAAGGGGCTGCCTCCCTGTGTCAGACCCGCACCCATGCAGAAATCCTGCCTGAGCACTGGCTGCTGACGCTGCCCGAACAGGGGGAAGACCATCAGAGGGTGGACATTCTTTCCCTTCGTCGTAAGAACAACCCGATCCTGGTTGGCGAGCCTGGCGTGGGTAAAACCGCGCTGACCGCCGCCTGCCTGCTGCCGGATACCGGCGCACGCAACGTCAACAGTCTGCTCAATCAACAAATTCTGCCGGTGCTGAGTCAGCAGTTGCTGACCCACATGGCTGCAAAACAGAAACCCGGTCGTACGCCTTAGCCCGAGTGAGAAAGAGGGTATCGGACTGGAGTTTGGCCGTACACAAGGAGTGAACGTATGAGCATCAACTTGCCGATAAGATTCAGCCATAATCACCATCAGCTGGCGGTAAAAGAGTGCAGTTCGGAGCTTGATGTGCTGGCGTTTGAAGGTGATGAAGCCCTGAGCACGCCGTTCAGCTACCGTATTGAATTTACCAGCGGTAACCATGCCATCAGCAAAGAAATGATGCTGATGAAAGCCTCCTCCCTGACGCTGCAGGCCCCGGTTGACCGGGGTTACGGTATTAAAGTGCAGCAGCCAGTGCGAGTAATTCAGGGCGTGGTTACGGGCTTTGAACGTCTCAGTACCTCAAAAGATGAGACGCATTATGCCCTGACGCTCCGGCCACGCCTGGCCCTGCTTGACCGTTCACACCAGAACGCCATTTACCAGGACATGTCGGTGCCACAAATCGTGGAAAAAGTCCTGCGCGAGCGTCACAACATGCGCGGTCAGGATTTTCTGTTCTCGCTAAGTCGTGAATACCCGCAGCGTGAACAGGTGATGCAGTACGGTGAAGACGACCTGCACTTCATCACCCGCCTGTTGAGTGAGGTGGGTATCTGGTTCCGCTTTACCACTGATACGCGTCTGAACATCGACGTCGTGGAGTTTTACGACGGTCAGCAGGGGTATGAAAAAGGCCTGACGCTGCCATCGGTTCCGCCATCAGGACAGCATTCGGAGGGCGTGGACCCGGTCTGGGGCATGGAGAGCCACCATAACGTGGTACAGAAGCAGGTCAGCACCCGTGATTACAACTACCGTCAGGCCACGGATGACATGGACACCCGGGTCGATGCCACCCGCGGGGATGCCACCACCTACGGTGAGGCCTATCACTATGCGGATAACTATCTGACGGCGGGTGATACCCATGACCACCATCCGGCACCGGAGTCCGGGGTGTTTTATGCCCGCATTCGTCATGAGCGCTACCTGAATGGCCAGACGCAGACCCATGCCATCACCAGCTGCCCGACGCTCTCTCCGGGTCAGGTTATGAAAGTCACCGGCGGGTACGAAGTGGCCGACGTGTTTGCTCATGGCGTGGTCATCACGGCGATGCACAGCCATGCGCGGCGTGATGAGGACTTCGGCGTCAGGTTTGACGGTATCCCGGACAGCACCGACTTTTGTTATCGTCCTGAGCCCGGTTCACGCCCGGTGATGGCCGGCACATTACCGGCCCGCGTCACCAGCACCATCGAAAATGACACCTACGGCCATATCGATAAAGACGGCCGCTACCGCGTCAACATGCTGTTTGACCGTGATAACCGGGAGACCGGGTTCGAGAGCCTGTGGGTCCGGCAGTCACGTCCCTATGCCGGCGATACTTACGGCCTGCACCTGCCGCTGCTGGCGGGCACCGAAGTGGCGATTGGCTTTGAGGACGGTAACCCGGACCGGCCGTACATCTCCGGCGTGCTGCACGACTCGGCCCACGGCGACCATGTCACTATCCGAAACTACAAACGTAACGTCCTGCGCACCCCGGCGAACAACAAAATCCGCCTTGATGACAGTCGTGATCAGGAGCATATCAAGGTCTCCACCGAGTACGGCGGCAAGAGTCAGCTGAATCTGGGACATTTAGTGGATGCTGAGAAGCAGAAGCGCGGTGAGGGTTTTGAGCTCAGAACCGACAGCTGGGGAGCCATCCGGGCACAGAAAGGGATGTTCATCAGCGCTGATGGCCAGACGAAAGCGCAGGGCCAGGTGCTGGAGATGCAGCCGGCGGTCAGCAATCTGGGTAATGCCCGGGAGCAGATGACATCCATCTCCGATGACGCGCAGAAGGCGACCGCGAACCCGGCCGATCTCCAGGCGCAGGTCATGCTGCTGGAACAGCAGCTGACGGGCCTCAAAAAATCGGTGCTGCTGCTCAGCGCGCCGGAGGGTATGGCGCTGACCAGCGGACAACATCTGCAGGTGTCTGCTGGCCAGAACCTGATAGCCACTGCCGGTAAAAATGCTGACGTCAGCGTGGTGAAAAATCTGTTCATCGGCGTGGGTAATGCCCTGAGCATGTTTGTTCGGAAGCTGGGGATCAAGCTCATCGCGAACCAGGGGCCGGTAAAAATACAGGCGCAGAATGATTTGATGGAACTGGTGGCGCGTGGGGAACTCAGTATCGTCAGTACGGAGGATGAAATCAAAATCATCGCGAAGAAGAAGCTGACTCTGAATGGTGGTGGAAGCTATATCAGGATTGATGCAAGTGCGATTGAATCTGCTACTGCAGGTGAATATCGTACGAAAGCAGGACACTATGGGCGTAAGGCAAGCGCATCAGAAAAGGTCACGCTGCCTGTATTTCCTGTAATGGAACCTGGCGAACAAAGTTTACGTTTTGCTTTCCCTGGTGCCGATAGTGTCATTCAAAGTATGGACTGGATGACAAATCAGCCATACAACATTACTGACAGCAATGGGAAAATCCTGTCGACCGGCACAGTAGACAGTTCAGGTCGCTTCCCGAAAATAGTGCTTCCTGAAAGCGATACATTAAACTTAATCATAGGGCGAGAAACCTGGGTTAAAGAAGAGCTTCCAACATCAGTTGCAGAGGCTGAGGTAGATAGTGCGGAAGATATAGAATCACTGGAGCCTGATACTGATTCGGATGATACCGAGACAGCTGAAAGTCATACTTCTGCGCTAACTGAATCAATGATTGCAAAACTATTAAATTTAACTACGACAGGATGAACTATGTTAAAGGAAATTTGGAAGTCTATTTTTTGCTTTATAATCGTGCTTTCTGGCTTTAGTGCATCTGCAACTTGCCTAAAGGAAGGGGATAAAGTAAGTCTCACAGGAGTTGTTAGCGAAGAATTATACTACGGCCCTCCTGGCTGGGGAGAGGATAAAATCAATGATGAGAAACTATATGAGTGGATATTGCATTTAAAACAGCCACTCACATGTGTAATAGACGCAGATACTGACAATCAAAACTGGAATCAGGACGTTCAGTTGATAATGCATGATAGTAATGAGTATAAAGTAAATAAAAATCTTCTTGGGAAAAGTGTCACTATTGATGGTGTAATATTTCTTGCCGAGACCGGATATCACATGACGCCAGTTTTATTAGATGATGCCAGGTTTGAAGTTGCAAGCAAATAGTAGAGAGGATTAATTAAAATGCGCTTTATAAATGCTATCTATCATGCATCGACGAAAACGGTAGAATATGAGTCATCAAGTGGCACAAGATTGTTAAAAACTGGGGGCTCACTGAATTGGCGATTCAATAACCCGGGGAATCTCATTTCTGTAAAAAACCAGCAAGGAAAAATCGGTGTTGGGGTTGTCTACAATCCAGGAAAACATTCATTTGCTATATTTTCTAGCATAGAAGCTGGTGATAATGCAAAACGATCTCTTCTTAAAAGAAAATATAATGATTATACTATTCCAGAAATGATGGAAAAATATGCACCGTGGAGTGATGGTAATAACCCTGAAGCTTATGCCGATTTTATCATGTCTGAAAGCGGGGTCGCCAAGGGGGAGAAAGTAGGAGATCTTGACGATACAAAATTCAGTAAGGTAATCAAGGCAATTAGCAAAAAGGAAGGTGGCTTGAAGCCGGGCACTGAAAAATGGGTGTATGTGACAAATGTGACTGTTTCTGATGGCTCTCGACCAGTTGCTGATGTGCCATTTAAAGTGACACTAGGAAGCACTAGCTACGAGTGGAAAACAGATGCTTACGGCAAGCTCAAGACAATCATCCATACGAAACAAGGAATGGCTATTGTTGTCAAATATATGAATTCTGCTGGAAAAGAGGATGTTGTTTATTCAGGTGTTGCTGGGGATGAAACGAAAAATATACTGCTTACAAGAAAATTTTCGCAATTCTCTGCAAAAACACTTTCCGAGA
>NZ_JARUWZ010000034.1:0-43540 GCF_030433775.1 Erwinia sp. PsM31 | reverse complement strand
AACTCGCGACCCCGACCTTGGCAAGGTCGTGCTCTACCAACTGAGCTATTCCCGCTCTGCGTATCAGGTAAAAACTCTTCCTGTACGGGGAGCGCATTATACGAGAAATGAGAATCGCCGCAAGCCTGCAACGCCACTTTTTTTCGCTTTGCCGCCTGATTGCTGACAAAACCAGCATAACGCTAATTTTGTCAGCGCTTCGCTCCTAGAGTTGGATAAAATGCTCGCGGTACCAGGCCAGCTCGGCAACCGACTCCCGAATATCATCCATCGCCTGGTGCGTGCCCTGCTTTTTAAAACCGGCAAGGATTTCCGGCTTCCAACGGCGCGCCAGCTCTTTCAGCGTGCTGACGTCCAGATAGCGATAGTGGAAGTAGGCCTCCAGCTCCGGCATATATTTAAACAGGAAGCGACGATCCTGAGCGATGCTGTTGCCGCAGATTGGGGAACTGTTCTCCGGCACCCACTTTTTCAGGAACGCCAGCGTCGCCTGCTCGGCGGCGCGATCGTCGTACTGACTCGCTTTCACTCGCTCCACCAGCCCGCTGTTGGTATGGGTGTTCACGTTCCACTCATCCATCAGCGCCAGCTGCGCATCGGACTGATGGACGGCGAACACCGGTCCTTCCGCAAGGATATTCAGATCGGAATCGGTCACCAGCGTGGCGATTTCGATAATACGATCCTGTTCCGGGTCCAGGCCGGTCATTTCAAGGTCAATCCAGATCAGATTACTGGCATTTACTGTCATAGGGTTTCTCGCCGTGGCTTATATCATCAAACGTTAGGGTGTATCATAAACGTTTTGCCCTGTCAGGGCGAAGCTAAGCCTGTGAGGAAGCGTGAGCAAGAACAAACTGTCTAAAGGTCAGCAACGTCGCGTCAGTGCCAACCATGAGCGCCGTCTGAAGCAGCGCGCCGACAAGCCGGAGCCGGATGATAGCCTGTTTGGTGAAGCGCGCGACGGCGTGGTGATCAGTCGTTTCGGGATGCACGCCGACGTGGAAGATGCGGACGGCAGCGTCCACCGCTGTAATATTCGCCGCACCCTTCGTTCGCTGGTGACCGGCGACCGCGTACTCTGGCGGCCCGGCGTGCAGAGCGCCAAAGGCATTGTGGAAGCGGTGCACGAGCGCACCTCGGTACTGACCCGTCCTGACTTCTACGACGGCGTAAAGCCGATTGCCGCCAATATCAATCAGATCGTTATCGTCTCGGCCATTCTGCCGGAGCTGTCGCTGAATATTATCGACCGCTATCTGGTGGCCAGCGAAACGCTGGATATCGAGCCGCTGCTGGTGCTGAATAAAACGGATCTGCTGGATGACGAAGGCATGGCCTTTGTGCAGGAGCAGATGACTATTTACCGCAACATCGGCTATCGCGTCGTGATGGTCTCCAGCCATCGCAAGCAGGGCCTGAGCGAACTGGAAGCCGCGCTGGTTGATCGCGTCAGCATTTTCGCCGGCCAGTCGGGCGTAGGGAAATCCAGCCTGCTTAATGCGCTGCTGGGGCTGGACTCTGCGGCAGAGATCCTCACCAACGACGTTTCCGACGTCTCCGGTCTTGGTCAGCACACCACTACCGCAGCCCGTCTTTACCACTTCCCTAACGGCGGTGACGTTATCGACTCGCCGGGCGTGCGCGAATTCGGTTTATGGCATCTGGAGCCGGAACAAATCACCCGCGGATTTGTCGAATTCCGTGAGTTTTTAGGTCACTGCAAATTCCGTGATTGCAAGCATGACACCGATCCGGGCTGCGCTATCCGCGAAGCGGTAGAACGCGGCGATATCGACGAGTCGCGTTTTGCCAACTACCACCGAATTCTGGACAGCATGTCGGATATGCAGCTAAAAACGCGACGCAGTTTTTCTGAAAACAGCGACTGAGATCCGCGCGGCGGGCGTCGTAGCCTGAATGCACGGACGCTGTTACAATCCGCACCCTTAATTATTTCAGAAAGCCAGGAGGCTATTGTGTTGGATCGTCTGAAGCTCGGCCTGAATGCTGTTTTGCCGAAAAAAGGCCTTACTGAACTGGCCGGTTGGGGCGCAGGCAAGCGCGCCGGCTGGCTGACTAAAGCCGTTATCGATATTTTTGTCTGGTTCTACAAAGTTGATATGAAAGAGGCGCAGAAGCCCGATACCGCCAGCTACCGGACCTTTAACGATTTCTTCGTGCGTCCGCTGCGTGACGAGGCTCGCCCGATTGAAACCGATCCTAATCTACTGGTGCTGCCATGCGATGGCGCAATCAGCCAGCTGGGCCATATCGACGAGGATCGCATCTTCCAGGCGAAGGGCCATACCTATACCCTGGAAGCGCTGCTGGCGGGCGACGTCGCGATGACCGATATGTTCCGCAACGGCGAGTTTGTCACCACTTACCTGGCGCCGCGCGACTATCACCGCGTGCATATGCCGTGCAACGGCATCCTGCGTGAGATGATCTACGTGCCGGGCGATCTTTACTCCGTGAACCCTTTGACGGCGCAAAATATCCCTAACCTGTTTGCCCGTAACGAACGCGTTATCTGCCTGTTTGATACCGAGTTCGGCCCGATGGCGCAGATTCTGGTCGGTGCCACTATCGTCGGCAGCATCGAAACCGTCTGGGCGGGCACGGTAACGCCGCCGCGCGAAGGCGTGATCAAACGCTGGCGCTGGCCGGGCGCGGAAGAAGAGGGATCGGTAGTGCTGCTGAAAGGCCAGGAGATGGGCCGCTTTAAGCTGGGATCGACCGTTATCAACCTGTTCGCCGAAGGTAAAGTGAAACTGGCGGAAAGCCTGACGCCGGAAACCACCACGCGTCTGGGCCAGCCGCTGGCTATCGCGCTGCAAAAAACCAGTGCTGAAGAAGTCTTACATCACCCATAGCAGAGACGTATGTTACGCCTGATAGTTATTCTTTTCGTGGGCTGGACGCTGCTCCAGCCCGCCTGGGCCGCCAGCGCCCCCGACGCTGCGCAGATTAAACAGGCCCTGGAAGAGGCGAAGTCCAGTCAGGACACGCCCAATCAGGCGGAAATCGTGGATGCGCTTCAGTCAGCGCTAAACTGGATCGATGACCAACAAAAGTCGCAGGCCAACGCCAGCGACTATCAGCAGGTTATTGACGATTTTCCCCGCCTTTCCCGCGAATTACGCCAGCAGCTGGTCGTGCTGGGCGACAGCAGCAAAACGGTGAGCGCTACCATGACGGCGGCGGAGCTGGATCAGGAGATCCTGCAGATCAGCAGCCAGCTGCTGGAAGAAGGTCGCCAGGCGCAGCAGGAGCAGGATCGCGCCAGGGAAATCAGCGACTCTCTGGCCCAGCTGCCGCAGCAGCAAACCGACGCCCGACGCGCGCTGAATGAGATTGAACGGCGCCTTCAGGCTCAGCCCACCCCCACCACGCCGCTCGCTCAGGCACAGCTCTCCGCTCGCCAGGCAGAGTCGGCAGCGCGTAAAGCCCGCGTCGATGAACTGGAGCTGGCGCAGCTGTCGGCCAACAACCGTCAGGAGCTGGCGCGGATGCGCGGCGAGCTTCACCAGCGTAAAGCCACCCAGCTGGATGCGTATCTGCAGGCGCTGCGCAATCAGCTGAACAGCCGCCGTCAGCGCGAAGCCGAAATCGCGCTGGAAAAAACGGAACAGCTGGCGGAAAACAGCGGCGAGCTGCCGCAAAGACTCAGCGAACAGTTCCGTATTAACCGGGAGCTGTCCGCCGCGCTGAATGAACAGGCGCAGCGCATGGATCTGGTCGCCTCGCAGCAGCGTACCGCCGTTAATCAAACTATTCAGGTTCGCCAGGCGCTGAGCACTATCCGCGAGCAGTCGCAGTGGCTCGGCGTCTCCACGGTGCTGGGTGAAGCCCTGCGCGCGCAGGTGGCTCGCCTGCCGGAAATGCCCAAACCGCAGCAGCTGGATAACGATATGGCCCAGCTGCGCGTCCAGCGGCTGCGCTATGAAGATCTGCTGGAGCGCCAGCAGCAGCTGCGTCAGCTCCGCCAGGATGACGGCACGCCGCTAACCAGCGAGCAGCGCCGCATCCTCGACGCCCAGCTGAAAACCCAGCGCGAGCTGATTGGCTCGCTGCTTTCCGGCAGCGACAACCTGATCCTGGAAGTGACCAAGCTTAAAGTCGCCAACGGTCAGCTTGAGGACGCGCTGCGGGAAATCAAAGAGGCGACGCATCGCTATCTGTTCTGGACGGCGGATGTCGGCGCGCTGCATCTCGACTTCCCGCTGCTGCTGATGCGCGATCTACGCAATCTGCTGTCGCTGAATACGCTGGGCCAGCTGGGCGGCGCGCTGGTGATGATGTTTACCAACCGGGAAACCGTGCTGCCCATTATCGGTGCGGTTTTGCTGGTAGGCTTCAGCCTGAGTTCGCGCCGACACTATCGTGATTTCCTGGACCGTTCCGCCAGTAAGGTGGGCAAAGTCACTCAGGATCGCTTTGGGCTGACCATGCGCACCGTGTTCTGGTCGATTCTGGTGGCGCTGCCGCTGCCGGTGCTGTGGATGGCGCTGGGCTACGGTTTGCAGCACGCCTGGCCCTACCCCGTCGCCGTGGCGATTGGCGACGGCATCACCGCCACCGTGCCGCTGCTGTGGGCCTTTATGATCAGCGCGGGCTTTGCCCGCTCTAAAGGATTGTTTATCGTCCACTTCCGCTGGCAGCAGAATCGGGTGGCGCGCGCGATGCGCTTCTATACGCTCTGCATCGGCTTTGTGGTGCCGCTGATTATGCTGCTGATAGGCTTTGATAACCTGGACGAGCGCCATTTCTCCGCCACGCTGGGCCGCCTCTGCTTTATCCTGATCTGCGGCGCGTTGAGCCTGGTGACCATCAGCCTGAAACGCGCGGGCATTCCTCTTTACCTGGATAAAGAGGGCAACGGCGAAAACTTTATCAGCAATATCTTGTGGAACATGATGATCTGCATTCCGCTGATCGCCGCGCTGGCTTCCTGCATCGGCTATCTGGCCACCGCGCAGGCGCTGCTGGCCAGGGTGGAAACCTCGCTGGCTATCTGGTTCCTGCTGCTGATTATCTATCACATTATTCGCCGCTGGATGCTTATTCAGCGTCGCCGCATCGCTTTCGATCGCGCGCGCAACCGACGGGCGGAAATACTGGCCCAGCGCGCCAAAGGTGAAGAGGAAACCACGGCTACGCAAAGCACGGAAACGGAAGTCGACGAGCCGGTTATCGATCTGGACGCCATCAGCGCCCAGTCGCTGCGGCTGGTACGCTCCATCCTGACGCTGATTGCGCTGGTGTCGGTTATTGTGCTTTGGTCAGAGATCCATTCGGCGTTCGGCTTTCTGGAGAACATCAGGCTGTGGGATGCCAGCACCACGGTGCAGGGCGTGGAAAGCCTGGAGCCGATCACGCTCGGCTCGGTGCTGATTGCGATCCTGGTGCTGATTATTACCACGCAGCTGGTGCGTAATATGCCGGCGCTGCTTGAGCTGGCGCTGCTCCAGCACCTTAATCTGACGCCCGGTACCGGTTATGCCATCACCACGCTGACCAAATACACGCTGATTCTGGTTGGCGGCCTGGCCGGGTTCTCAATGATCGGCATCGACTGGTCGAAGCTGCAATGGCTGGTGGCGGCGCTGGGCGTGGGGCTGGGCTTTGGATTACAGGAAATTTTCGCCAACTTTATTTCCGGCCTGATTATCCTGTTTGAAAAGCCGATCCGCATCGGCGATACCGTTACCATTCGCGATCTGACCGGCAGCATTACGCGGATTAACACGCGCGCGACGACAATCACCGACTGGGATCGCAAAGAGATTATCGTGCCGAATAAGGCCTTTATTACCGAGCAGTTTATTAACTGGTCGCTCTCCGATTCGGTTACGCGCGTGGTGCTGACTATTCCTGCGGCGGCGGAAGCCAACAGCGAAGAGGTAACCAACGTGCTGCTGACCGCCGCGCAGCGCTGTCAGTACGTGCTCGACACGCCGCCGCCGGAAGCGTTCCTGGTGGATTTGCAGCAGGGCATTCAGCTGTTTGAGCTGCGCATTCACGCGGCGGAGATGGGCCACAGGATGCCGCTGCGCCACGAGCTGCATCAGCTTATTTTGCAGGGCTATCACGAGCACGGGCTGGAGATGCCTTTCCCACCGTTCCAGGTGCGTATGGAAACCATCGGGCGCAAAACGCCGGTCAACAACGGCGTGCCGGCGGCCAGAACGTATAAATCAGGCGGGCTGTAGACGCAGAACGGCTAAATCAGGCGGGCTGTTAATACAGGCCAGAACGGTTAAATCAGGCGGGCTGTAGACGCAGGCCAGGGCGCAATCCCTGGCCTTTTTTCTGGCGACTTAACAGCGGTCGACGGAGAACGCGATCACTTCGCTCAGCTGCGACGCCTTAAGCGCCAGCATCACAATGCGATCCACGCCCAGCGCCACGCCGGAGCATTCCGGCATGCCGTGCGCCAGCGCGTCCAGCAGATTAGTGTCAATCGGCTGCTGCGGCAGGCCAAGCGCGGCCCGCTTGCGGTTATCCTGCTCAAAACGCTGGCGCTGCTCGCGGCTGTCGGTCAGCTCACGGAAGCCGTTGGCCAGCTCAATGCCTTTGAAATAGACCTCGAAGCGTTCCGCCACGCGGTGATCTTCAGTGCTGATCTCCGCCAGCGCCGCCTGGCTGGCCGGGAAATGGTACACAAACGCCGGTTTCTCTTTGCCGATTTGCGGCTCCACGCCCGTGACAAACAGCAGCTGAAGCAGCGTGTCGCGGTCTTCCTCGCGGTTAGCCAAATCGCCCACGCCCAGCTTTTCCGCCACTTCACGCATTTGCGCTTTATCTGCCGACAGCGGATCCATCTCCAGATGACGCAGAAAAGCCTGCTGATAGGAGAGCGTTTCCGCAGGCGCGCACTCCAGCACCTGCTGTAGCAGATCGTCCACCTCGTTCATCAGCCGGTACATATCGTAATGCGGCCGATACCACTCCAGCATGGTGAACTCAGGGTTGTGATGGCGTCCCGCTTCCTCATTACGGAAGCAGCGGCAAAGCTGGAAAATCGGCCCGCTGCCCGCTGCCAGCAGCCGCTTCATATGGTATTCCGGGCTGGTCATCAGGTAGAGATCCAGCCCCTGCGCCGCACCCGGCCCGACAAAACGCGTCTGAAAAGGAAACAGGTGGATGTCGGTTACGGTTGCCTGGCTCATCGCCGGGGTTTCCACTTCCAGCACCCCACGATCGGCAAAGAAACGCCGGATTTCAGCCATTATCGCTGCCCGTTTTAACAAGTTGGTGACGGGCGCGCTCGGCTGCCAGCTGGCCGTATCGCTCATAGTTTGTACTCCTCAGGGATCAGGGTGAAGCAGTCTACCCGAGGCGCTTCGTACAAACAAACCTGCGCCGGTAAAAAAAACGCGCGCCCGATACAGCGTCCACTGCGGAAAACGTTAACCCCTTAACATTATTGCCGTCATTTTTTCACCTGTTTGCCTGAGCATATCAATTTTACCCGCTACTGCCGGTTTTATACTGCTGTCTCCGTTAACCGAGGGTATCCCCTCATCCTTTCTATAACGGCCTGACAGGGAGAATATCGTGCAAACTTTTACTGCCGATCTGGTGATTGTCGGCGCGGGCGGTGCCGGGCTGCGGGCGGCCATCGCCGCTGCGGAGGCCCACCCCACGCTTTCCATTGCGCTGGTTTCAAAAGTCTATCCCATGCGCAGCCATACCGTCGCCGCTGAAGGCGGTTCCGCCGCCGTCACGCAGGCGCATGACAGCTTCGATCTGCATTTTCAGGATACCGTTTCCGGCGGCGACTGGCTGTGCGAACAGGATGTGGTGGACTACTTCGTGCAGCACTGCCCGCAGGAGATGGCCCAGCTGGAGATCTGGGGCTGCCCCTGGAGCCGTCGTGAAGATGGCTCGGTCAACGTGCGCCGCTTCGGCGGCATGAAAATCGAGCGCACCTGGTTCGCCGCCGACAAGACCGGCTTCCATATGCTGCATACGCTGTTTCAGACCTCGCTGAAATATCCGCAGATTACTCGCTTCGATGAGCATTTCGTTCTCGATCTGCTGGTGGATAACGGCGAGGCGCGCGGGCTGGTTGCCATGAACATGATGGAAGGCGCGCTGATAAAAATTCTGGCGAAATCGGTGGTGCTGGCAACCGGCGGCGCGGGGCGCGTCTATCGCTATAACACCAACGGCGGCATCGTTACGGGCGACGGCATGGGAATGGCGCTGCGTCACGGCGTGGCGCTGCGGGACATGGAGTTTGTGCAGTATCACCCGACCGGACTGCCCGGATCCGGTATCCTGATGACCGAAGGCTGTCGCGGCGAGGGCGGCATCCTGGTTAATAAAGACGGCTATCGCTATCTGCAGGATTACGGTATGGGGCCGGAAACGCCGCTCGGCCAGCCCAAAAACAAATATATGGAGCTGGGGCCGCGCGACAAGGTGTCGCAGGCTTTCTGGCATGAGTCGCAGAAAGGCCGCACCATTCATACGCCGCGCGGCGAGGTCGTCCATCTCGATTTGCGCCATCTGGGCGAGAAAAAACTGCTGGAGCGGCTGCCGTTTATCTGCGAGCTGAGCAAAGCCTACGTCGGCGTCGATCCCGTTACCAGCCCTATCCCTATCCGTCCGACGGCGCACTACACCATGGGCGGTATCGCTACGGACGCCAGCTGTGAAACCACTATTCGTGGGCTGTTTGCCGTGGGCGAATGCTCGTCGGTGGGCCTGCACGGCGCTAACCGGCTGGGATCGAATTCGCTGGCGGAACTGGTAGTGTTTGGCCGTCTGGCCGGTGAAAACGCCGCCGTCAGGGCGCTGGAAAATCGTAACTTCGCCACCGCCGCGCTGGACGCCCAGGCCCGCGACTGCGAGCAGCGGCTGAAGGCGCTGGTTAATCAGCCCGGCGACGAGCGCTGGTCGACGCTGCGCGATGAAATGGGCATGACGATGGAGGAAGGCTGCGGTATCTACCGCACGCCGGAACTGATGCAGCAGACTATCGACAAGCTGGCGGAGCTGAAAGCGCGCTTCGGCCGCGTGCGCATCCGCGACAGCTCCAGCGTCTTCAACACCGAACTGCTCTATGCCATTGAGCTGGAGCACGGGCTGAACGTGGCGGAATGTATGGCGCACGCGGCTTTCGCGCGTAAAGAGTCGCGCGGCGCACACCAGCGTCTGGATGAGGGCTGCCGCGAGCGCGACGACGAGCGTTTTTTGCAGCACTCGCTGAGCTTTTTCAACGCGCAGGGCGCGCCGACCATCGCCTGGGGCGACGTCGTGATTACCCGGCTGCCGCCGGCGAAACGCGTTTACGGCGCGGAATCAGAACATAAGGAGGCGCAAAATGGCTGACCTGGCGCATTGCAACATTGCCATCCAACGCTATAACCCGGAAACGGATAAGGCACCTTACTTTGTCACCTACCCGGTTCCCTGGGACGAGCAAACCTCGCTGCTGGACGCGTTGGGATATATCAAAGACAACCTGGCCGGCGATCTGTCCTTTCGCTGGTCATGTCGCATGGCTATCTGCGGCTCCTGCGGCATGATGGTGGACGGCGTGCCAAAGCTCGCCTGTAAAACCTTCCTGCGCCACTATCCGCAGGGGATCCGCGTAGAGCCGCTGGCTAACTTCCCCATCGAGCGCGATCTGGTGGTGGATATGAGCCGCTTTATCGAGAGCCTGGCGGCAATCAAGCCCTGGATTATCGGCGATTCGTCGCAGGCGCAGAACGGCCCCAACCGGCAGACGCCGGCGCAAATGGCGCGCTACCACCAGTTTGCCGGCTGCATCAACTGCGGCCTGTGCTACGCCGCCTGTCCGCAGTTCGGGCTTAACCCGGAATTTATCGGCCCGGCCGCTATTACGCTGGCCCACCGCTACAACCTCGACAGCCGCGACAAAGGCAAACGCGCGCGAATGCCGCAGCTGAACGGCGATAACGGCGTCTGGCCCTGCACTTTTGTTGGCTTCTGCTCGGAGGTCTGCCCGAAACATGTCGATCCGGCCGCCGCTATCCAGCAGAGCAAAGTGGAAAGCGCCAAAGACTATCTGATCGCCAGCCTCAGGCCACAATAAGGAGTTGCCAGATGAGTTCTAAACGCAATGCTTATCACCGCCCGGTTACGGCCGACTGGTGGCGAAAAACGGGTTTCTATCGCTTCTATATGCTGCGCGAAGGCACGGCGCTTCCGGCGCTCTTGTTTAGCGTAGAGCTGATTTTCGGGCTGTACGCGCTAAAGCACGGCACGGAAAGCTGGGCAGCCTTCGTGAATTTTCTACAGCATCCCATGCTGCTGCTGTTGAACCTGATTGCGCTGGCCGCGGCGCTGCTGCACAGCAAAACCTGGTTTGAGCTGGCGCCTAAGGCGTCGATTATCGTTATTGGCGACAAGAAGCTGTCGTCCGGGCCGATTGTTAAAAGCCTGTGGCTGGCGATGGCGCTGATTAGCCTTGCCATGCTGGCCGCTGTTCTGCTGGTAAGGGAGGGATAATGAAAAATAAAAACCGTTCTGACGAGCCGTTGTTCTGGGGCATGTTTGGCGCGGGCGGCATGTGGGCCGCGCTGGTGTCGCCCGTTGTGGTGCTGCTGGCGGGTATCATGATGCCGCTGGGGCTGGGCGCGCCGTCGGCCTTCAGCTTTGAGCGCATCCTTGGCTTTGCGCAAAGCTGGCCGGGCCGCCTCTTTCTTTTTCTGGCTATCGTGCTGCCGCTCTGGTGCGCGGTGCATCGGCTGCACCACATGACGCACGATCTGAAAATTCATCTTCCCGCCAGCAAATGGATTTTCTATGGCCTGGCCGCCATTTTGAGCATCGTCACCGCGATTGGCGTACTGACGCTTTGATAACCGGGCGGCTTCGGGCCGCCTGCGCAAAATGGCCTATACTTAAGCAGTTCAAACGCAAAGGAATCGCTTATGTCTCTCTGGAAAATGCTGGCCGCAGGCGCCGGCGCCCTTCTCTCTGTCGCCTGTACCACCACGCCGCCGAAAGGCGTCACGCCCATCGAAGGCTTCAACGCCGACCTTTATCTGGGCAGCTGGTATGAAATCGCCCGTCTGGATCACCGTTTCGAACGCGGCCTGGATCACGTGACCGCCACCTACAGCAAGCGCGACGACGGCGGGCTGAAGGTGATCAACCGCGGCTTTAACGTCAAAAAACAGCGCTGGCAGGAAAGCATCGGCAAAGCCTACTTTACCGGTTCGCCAAGCCAGGCGGCGCTGAAAGTCTCCTTCTTCGGGCCTTTTTATGGCGGCTACAACGTGATCGCGCTGGATAAAGACTATCAGCACGCGCTGGTCTGCGGGCCAAACAGAAACTATCTGTGGATTTTATCGCGCACGCCGCAGCTCGACGGCAAGGTAAAAGAAGAGCTGACGGCGAAGGCGCGTCAGGCCGGTTTTGACGTGAACAAGCTGATTTGGGTGAAGCAGGATTAATACCCTGTGAAGGCTGAAAACAAGAAGGCCGGTGTGCAAACACCGGCCTCTCTTTTACTGAGCGCTTCGCTGGATCGCTCGTCCGCCTGCGGACACGTCTTCGCCTACCCCACGGGTGGTATTACAGGCGGTAAGCGCAGAAGAGAGCACCAGAACGGAAAAGATCGCGACAATACTTTTCTTTAACATAACCAGTTCCTTTTAATTAGAAGTAAAGTACAGCGTGTTAAGCATAGTCGTAATTTCGCGAATGCGTCTGGCGAGGCGGAAAGGAAGACGGGAACTCAGCTGACAGTGTGTGAGATGACGCCGCCCGGGTGCCGGGCGTCTTTGCCGAAGCCGTGGAAAATATTGCGCTCAGCGCGCAGGCCGTTAGAGTGACAGCAATAAAAGAGGCGGTTTATGGGGCGGGAAAAAATAAGGGCCCGCGCAGGCAGGCCCATACCACTTATTTTACGCGAGAAACGTATTCGCCCGAACGGGTGTCTACTTTAATCACTTCGCCAATCTGTACGAACAGAGGCACTTTCACTACCGCGCCGGTAGAAAGTTTGGCTGGCTTGCCGCCGGTACCGGCAGTATCGCCTTTCAGGCCTGGATCGGTATCCACGATCTCCAGCTCAACGAAGTTTGGCGGCAGAACCTGAATCGGCTTGCCGTTCCACAGCGTCACGATACACTCTGCGTTGTCCAGCAGCCATTTTGCCGCGTCGCCAACAGTCTTCTCTTCGACAGGGTGCTGTTCGAAGGTTTCCGGGTGCATAAAGTGGTAGAACTCGCCGTCGTTGTACAGGTAGTTCAGGTTGGTATCTACTACGTCTGCGCCTTCGGCGGAGTCGGTAGACTTAAAGGTCTTCTCAACGCGAGTGCCGGTCAGCAGACGACGCATTTTCACACGTGCGAACGCCTGGCCTTTACCTGGCTTAACAAACTCGCTGGATTCGACGGCATAAGGCTCGCCTTCGAACATGATTTTAAGACCGGGACGGAAATCGTTGCTAGAATAAGTCGCCATAAAGGCCCTCTACAATTTAATACTGGTACTTAGCCAAAAAAATGGCACACATTGTAACCCTAAATACCCCTTCGCGAGAAGAATGGTTGCATCAACTTGCAGATGTAATCACCGACCCTGATGAATTATTACAGCTTTTAGGCCTTGATTCACATCCTGAGCTTCGGGGCGGCGCCAACGCGCGCCGTCTTTTTGCTCTGCGCGTGCCGCGCGCTTTTGCGGCAAGAATGCAAAAGGGCGATCCGCAGGATCCGCTGCTGCTCCAGGTGATCACCCAAAGCCAGGAGTTTATCGATGCGCCAGGTTACAGTACCGATCCGCTCGACGAGCAAAGCAGCGTAGTGCCGGGTCTGTTACATAAATATCATAATCGCGCGCTGCTGTTGGTGAAAGGCGGCTGCGCCGTCAACTGCCGTTACTGCTTCCGCCGTCATTTTCCCTATTCGGATAACCAGGGCAACAAGCGCAACTGGCAGCAGGCGCTGGAGTATATCCGACAGCAGCCGCAACTGGATGAAATAATTTTCTCCGGCGGCGATCCGCTGATGGCGAAAGACAGCGAGCTGGCGTGGCTGATAACCGAGCTGGAGCAGATCCCGCACGTGAAAAGGCTGCGTATCCACACTCGTTTGCCGGTGGTTATCCCTGCGCGCATCACGGCTGCGCTTTGCCAGCGGCTGGCAGAGACACGGCTGCAAACGCTGCTGGTCACCCATATCAATCACGCGCGCGAGATTGACGACGAGCTGCTGGAAGCCATGCGGCAGCTGAAGCGAGCGGGCGTCACGTTGCTGAACCAGAGCGTGCTGCTGCGCGGCATCAACGACAGCGCCGCCACGCTGGCGGAGCTCAGTAACGCGCTATTCGACGCCGGGATCCTGCCCTACTATCTGCACGTGCTGGATAAAGTCCAGGGCGCGGCGCACTTCTACGTTTCCGACGAGCAGGCGAGGAATATTATGCGGGAACTGCTGAGCCAGGTTTCCGGCTATATGGTGCCGAAGCTGGCAAGGGAGATTGGCGGTGAGCCAAGCAAAACGCCGCTTGATTTGCAGCTGCGTCAGCAATAAAAAAACAGGAGAAGCGGCAGTCTTCTCCTGTCCGGGTAATCCGTGCTGCTAACGCCTCAGGGACACTTATAAACCTGACCGCTCATTTTGCTGTCCAGCGGCGCGAAGCTTGACCAAATGTTCTGCGTTGGGCTGGTTGCGCCGTAAATCACGTTGCCGCCCATTTCCGCCGCGCGATTGCGTAGATCGTTAGCCGCGCCGCGCAGAGAGCTGCTTTCACCGCCGCCCGCACCGCTCAGCCAGTTGCTTTGTGAGCCGGTCAGGTTGCCCAGCAGCTGACAGCTGCTTGCCGGTTGTTGGTCGGTGAAGGTGACGCGTTCACCTGCTGAACTCAGTTTGGTAGAGCTGCTACAGCCCGCCAGCAGCACCGCCGCGACAGAGAGCCCCAGCAAGACGTTAATCCGCATTTTAATCTCCATTATTATTAACAGACTCATCCGCAGATTAACATAAAATCGGCGATACGCCTGAACTTCTGCTGCGCCGATGAAAAAAAGAGTCGACGGGCATGGCAAAAGAAAGGGGAAAGCGCCTGCTTGATCATAAAATGCCAATATTAGTTTTCATAACTATCGCATTTTATATACATACCCATTGCAAGATGCCGTCGCAACCCGATGATGTTTAGGATTATTCTTTATAGCGTTGAATGCCGGTTTAATTTAATAAGAAAAGGGATGTTATTATAAATAAAATAAATCCTACCCACCACGCTTTCTCCTTTATTTCTTAAGGCATCACAATGTTTTCAACACCGGTAATAAAAAAACTGAAACTCGTTGGCACAGGGTGCAGCTTATTAATTTTAACAAATTACTTACCTCTCGCCTTTAGCGCCCCTAATATAGTCAACATTAATAACGAGCATGTTTATATTTATACGCCGCAAAGCGAAGAAACCCTTTTTAACGTTACCAATGGCGGCAGCTTAACCATCAGCAACGCGGAAGCGGGGTTTACCCCCTCGCCGCAATCGCATCTGTTTAGCGATTCAACGCTGTCGTTGAACAGCAATGCGATCTTTTCAGGCGATATAGACAGCAATAACAGCCATATTATTTTTTCTGACAGTACCTATACCGGAAATATCAGGCCGCTCTCCTCAGCCAGTCTGGGTGACATTTATATTAATGCCTCTGTCGTAAACGGCAGTATCAGGACCGGACAAAATAACCATAATAAAACGGTAACCATTAAGGACGACGTTTTTAATGGACAGGGACGAGTTTCCCCTTTATCTGTCTATAGCGGCAGCCTGATTGTTGAAAACAGTAAACTTAATAACCATAACTTTGCGGTGATGGATATCAGAAATACTGATTCCGCCATTTTGCAAAAGATTGATATCAACAGCACCAGTGATTATGCGGGCGCAATGGCGATAGGCGTCACCGGCATCCTGCTTCAGGATGTCGATAACGTTGATATTATGAATTCTGTTATTACCAGCGACGGAACGGCGATCAGAATGCGTAACAGCGCTGACGACGGCGTGCTGGACAATTTGTTTATCAGCAACTCCACACTGTCGGCTAAGGCAGCCTCAGCGCTCGAAGCCGCTAACAGCGATATGATCATTTATAACTCAACGTTAAATACCGCCAGCAACGGCGATGAAATAGCCTGTTATGCGGGGAGCGCCGCCATCAACGGCTGCGGGGCGTTGCATGTGGAAGGCGCTAATGTTTTCGTCAGTCAACACTCCGTTATCAACAGCAACAACGTTGGCGTATTTATAACGGGAGAAAATAAAACCCAGTTTGACGTCAGCGACTCTTCCATCAACGCACAGAAAGCCGTTTTCAGCGTTAACCAGGGTAATGCCGCCATCGCCCTCCGCAACAATTATTCGTCAGGCTCCCCTTCTGTCACCAGTAAAGAAGGTAAGCTGCTGGAAGCGCTTAATAACAGCCGGGTGGATTTCTCACTCTATAACATTTATGCCAGGGGTGATATTTTTGCGGATGACAGCAGCCGGGTGAACGTTCTTTTAAGCGGCGCCAGCCAGCTGGAAGGCAATATAACCGGTGTGGGTACGCTGGAGATCGGCCGAAGCGCGCAGTGGAAAATGACGGCGGATAACCACATTAAACAATTGTTATTTATCGGCGGCTCGATTCTGATGCCGGATGTTGACCCGAATGATAAATATCATACCTTAACGATCGACAGCCTCACCGGCGCCGGCCTGTTTGCGCTGAATACCAGTTTGCAGAAGATGCAGGGCGATATGCTCAATATTACCCGCGACCTCTATGGCACGTTTTTACTGCGCGTGGCGAACAGCGGTGCGGAGCCTGACGATCCAGACGCCATGCTCAAGGTAGTGCAGGGGCCGAGTAATACGGCGCTGTTTGCGCTGTATGGCGGGAAAGTGGATGCGGGCGTCTGGCAGTACGATCTGATCCAGAAAGATAATGCATGGTATCTGGCTAACAGCGCCCGGCCTGATGCGCCCGATACGCCTGACGCGCCCGATGCGCCCGATGCGCCTGATAACCCTCCGCAGCCTTCGCTTACGCCTTCGGCAGATGCCGTATTGAACATGGCTGCGGCGCCAGGGCTTATTTTTACTAACGAACTGCAAAACCTGCGTCAGCGTCGAGGCGATCTTCGTGACCGGGAAGCCGGAGATGGCGGGCTCTGGGGCCGTTATCTTCACCAAAACACCCGGATAAACAGCGCGACGAGCCGCTGGAAGCTGGGCCAGAACGGCTTTGAACTGGGCGGTGATAAAGCCGTTGCGGCAGGACAAGGCAACTTGCTTGTCGGCGTAATGGCCTCCATCACCAATAATTCCGTCAGGGATGTTCGTGGCGGCAACAGCCAGATTGACAGCTACGGTATCGGGGCGTACGCCAGCTGGTTTGCCGATAGCGGCCTGTATCTGGATACGACAATCAAAATGAACCGCTTTAACAGCCGGCTGCACACGCGCATGAGCGACGGCGTGGCGGTCAGCGGCGGCTACAATCAGTACGGCCTGGGCGGCGCACTGGAGGGCGGCTGGCATATCGTACTGGCGGATGACTATTGGGTGGAGCCTTTTGCCAGAATGATGGTTTTTCGGGCTGACGGAAGCCAAATGACGCTGAGCAACGGCATGAGAGCGCAAATTTATCAGCCATCCCTGGTGCAGGCCGAAACAGGATTGCAGATGGGTAAACGCGTCCGGCTCGGTAAAGCCGTGCTTGATCCTTACCTGAAGGCCAGCGTAACGCACGGACTCGCCAAATCCGCTAAAGTCCGGCTGAACGATCGCTGGGATTTTAACGATGCCGCTAACGCCAGCGCAGGAAGCTACGGCGCGGGGATCGATATCAGCCTTGCCAGGGATGCTTCACTGTATAGCGAACTCACCTATCAAAAAGGGCGTGCTGTTGAATCCCCTCTGACCGCCAATCTGGGCTTTCGCATCGGCTTTTAGGCATAAAAAAACCTGCCATCGCTGGCAGGTTTTTTTCTTTCAGGGGCTGGGTGCCGACTTACATCATGCCGCCCATGCCGCCCATACCACCCATGCCGCCGCCTGCACCTAAGTCTGGCGCATCAGCTTTTGGCAGGTCAGTGACCATGCACTCGGTGGTGATCATCAGGCCCGCAACGGAAGCCGCGTACTGCAGCGCAGAACGGGTCACTTTGGTTGGGTCCAGGATACCGAAGTCGATCATGTTGCCGTATTCTTCGGTCTGCGCGTTGTAACCGTAGTTACCGTCGCCCGCTTTCACGTTGTTAGCGACCACAGATGGCTCTTCGCCTGCGTTAGAAACGATCTGACGCAGTGGGGATTCCATTGCGCGCAGCGCAACTTTGATACCCACGTTCTGGTCTTCGTTCTGGCCTCTCAGCTCGGACAGCAAAGCCGCCACGCGCACCAGCGCCACGCCGCCACCGGCAACCACGCCTTCTTCTACTGCCGCACGGGTAGCGTGCAGAGCATCTTCAACGCGAGCTTTCTTCTCTTTCATTTCAACTTCAGTTGCTGCGCCTACTTTCAGCACGGCCACGCCGCCTGCCAGTTTCGCTACGCGCTCCTGCAGTTTTTCACGATCGTAGTCAGAGGTCGCTTCTTCGATCTGCTGACGGATCTGCGTTACGCGGCCAGAGATCACAGACTCTTCGCCCACGCCATCGATGATGGTAGTGGTGTCTTTGTTGATCACAACGCGTTTTGCCTGACCCAGGTCTTCCAGCGTCGCTTTTTCCAGCTCCATACCGATCTCTTCAGAGATAACGGTACCACCGGTCAGCACAGCGATATCCTGCAGCATAGCTTTACGACGGTCGCCGAAGCCAGGTGCTTTAACCGCAGCCACTTTCACGATGCCGCGCATGGTGTTAACCACCAGAGTCGCCAGCGCTTCGCCTTCAACGTCTTCAGCGATGATCAGCAGCGGCTTGCTTGCTTTTGCCACAGCTTCCAGCACCGGCAGCATTTCGCGGATGTTGGAGATTTTTTTGTCAGCCAGCAGGATGAACGGTGATTCCAGCTCAACCGCACCGGTTTCCGGCTTGTTGATGAAGTAAGGAGACAGGTAGCCGCGATCGAACTGCATACCTTCAACCACGTCCAGCTCGTCCTGCAGGCCGGTGCCTTCTTCAACGGTGATCACGCCTTCTTTGCCCACTTTTTCCATCGCCTGAGCAATCAGGGTACCCACGCTCTCATCGGAGTTAGCGGAGATGGTACCAACCTGAGCAATGGCTTTGGAATCGGAGCAAGGAACGGAAAGTTTTTTCAGCTCATCAACCGCAGCGATAACGGCCTGATCGATACCGCGCTTCAGATCCATCGGGTTCATGCCCGCGGCTACGGCTTTCAGACCTTCGGTGATGATAGACTGTGCCAGCACGGTGGCGGTGGTGGTGCCGTCGCCCGCTGCGTCGTTCGCTTTAGAGGCAACTTCTTTCACCATCTGCGCGCCCATGTTTTCGAACTTGTCGTCCAGCTCGATTTCACGTGCAACGGAAACGCCGTCTTTGGTGATGGTTGGTGCGCCGAAGGATTTATCCAGCACTACGTTACGGCCTTTCGGGCCCAGGGTTACTTTTACTGCGTCTGCCAGTACGTTAACGCCGCGGAGCATTTTAACACGAGCGTCGTTGCCAAATTTTACGTCTTTAGCTGCCATTATCAATATCCCTTAAATTCGTTTCGTTCAATGAGTTACGTAAATTACGCTTCAACAATTGCCAGAATGTCGCTTTCAGAAATGATCAGCACTTCCTGGTTGTCGATTTTCTCAGTTTTCGCACCGTAGCCTTCGCTGAAAATCACGACGTCACCGACTTTTACGTCCAGTGGCTTCACTTCGCCATTTTCCAGGATACGGCCATTGCCAACAGCCAGCACTTCGCCGCGGGTAGATTTCCCTGCTGCTGAGCCGGTCAGAACGATGCCACCAGCCGATTTAGATTCCACTTCTTTACGCTTGACGATAACACGGTCGTGCAATGGACGAATTTTCATTGATAGCTCTCCTTTGAGAAGTCCAATCAGTCATTTTGGGATGAATGCCGGGCTTCACTGGCACCGGCCTCGTGACGCAAGAGATAGGGACAGCGCCCGGCCCTTTCAAGGGGTAAAAAATAAAAATTTTGCTTCTGCGTCACAACTGCACAAATAACAGTCAGCGAAACGGCGGATAAAAGAAAAGGCGGGTTGCCCGCCTTTCTGAAGATTACTGCCTGTCGTGCTTGTCGTCGTGTTCGATAAGCGTGGTGTCTTTACGCTCATACTCGCCGTCCACGGTATAGCCGCTGTCCGGCCCCGCGCCAGGCCCGCGCCAGCTACGCAGGTGCGGCATCAGCTTCAGCGTCAGGTGTTTTTGCACCGGCGGCAGCAGCAGCAGCAGGCCCAGGAAGTCGGTAAAAAAGCCGGGCAGCAGCAGCAGAAAACCGGCCAGGATCAGCGAGACGCTTTTTAGCATCTCTGCCGCCGGGCTTTCCCCCGCCGCCAGCTTTTGCTGCATCAGCATAAAGTTCTTCATGCCTTCGTTTTTCACCAGCGAAATACCGATGCACGAGCTGAACACCACCAGCAGCAGCGTCAGCAGCACGCCCATCACATGGGCAACCTGGATAAAAATAGTGATCTCAATCCAGGCGAGAACAAAAAGTACTAAAAACGGTAACCAGCGCACCGCAGTCTCCTGTCGGTTAGAGCCGCCATGCGCCAGGCATAGCGGCGAAAAAAGGATCGTATCGATTAAAGATGGGCACGTCGCCCCGTCTTTTCAACCGTCAGCAGAAAATTCCCTGCCGCCTCGTCAGATAAACAACGGCAACACGACGGCCAAAAAAACCTCGCGATAAAGTGAAAAGCGTCAATATTTTAACGAATATAGTGATGCTCCTGATGACGCAAAACGTTAACATATCGATCCCGGACTGATGGCGACTCATGGATCATTCTGACTCTGGCTAGTATAACCGGCAGCAATCACAAGAAGGTGCTCATGGCTAACGACATTCGTATCGAAGAAGACCTGTTAGGTATGCGAGAAGTTCCGGCGGATGCTTACTACGGTGTTCATACGCTGCGTGCGATCGAAAATTTCTATATCAGTAACAGTAAGATCAGCGATATTCCGGCCTTTGTTCGCGGCATGGTGATGGTAAAAAAAGCGGCCGCCATGGCCAATAAAGAGCTGCAAACCATTCCCCGTAATGTTGCCAACGCCATTATCAAAGCCTGCGATGAAGTGCTGATTAACGGCAAATGTATGGATCAGTTTCCGGTTGATGTCTATCAGGGCGGCGCCGGGACCTCGGTCAATATGAACACCAACGAGGTGCTGGCCAATATCGGCCTGGAGCTGATGGGCCATCAGAAAGGGGAATATCAGTTTCTGAACCCCAACGATCACGTCAATAAATGCCAGTCCACCAACGACGCCTACCCTACCGGTTTCCGCATCGCGGTTTACAGCTCGATCCTGCAACTGCTGGACGCTATCGGCAACCTTAGCGAAGGCTTCGAGCGTAAAGCCATTGAGTTCAACACCATCCTGAAAATGGGCCGTACCCAGCTACAGGATGCCGTGCCGATGACGCTGGGCCAGGAATTCCACGCGTTTAACGTGCTGCTGAAGGAAGAGATCAAAAACATCCTGCGCACCGCCGAGCTGCTGCTGGAAGTTAACCTGGGCGCAACGGCTATCGGCACCCGCCTTAACACGCCGGATGGTTATCAGCAGCTGGCCGTACAGAAGCTGGCGGAAGTCAGCAATCTGCCGTGCGTACCGGCGGAAGATTTGATCGAGGCGACCTCGGACTGCGGCGCTTACGTCATGGTGCATAGCTCGCTGAAGCGCCTGGCGGTGAAGCTGTCGAAAATCTGTAATGATTTGCGCCTGCTCTCTTCCGGCCCGCGCGCCGGCCTGAACGAAATCAACCTGCCGGAACTGCAGGCTGGCTCTTCTATTATGCCTGCCAAGGTCAACCCGGTCGTGCCGGAAGTGGTTAATCAGGTCTGCTTTAAGGTTATCGGCAATGACGTGACGGTGACGATGGCGTCAGAAGCGGGCCAGCTCCAGCTGAACGTAATGGAGCCGGTCATCGGCCAGGCGCTGTTTGAGTCGGTGTCTATCCTGACCAACGCCTGCGCCAACCTGCTGGAGAAATGCGTGGACGGCATTACCGCCAATAAAGCGGTTTGCGAAGCCTACGTCTTTAACTCAATCGGCATCGTTACCTATCTGAATCCTTATATCGGCCACCATAACGGCGATATCGTCGGCAAGATTTGCGCCGAAACGGGTAAAAGCGTGCGCGAAGTGGTGCTGGAGCGCGGCCTGCTGACCGAAACGGAGCTGGACGACATTTTCTCGACCCAGAACCTGATGTATCCGGTTTATAAAGCGAAACGCTACACCGATGAAGAGTAATCCGCCGCGGTAAGCGAAAAAAGGCACGTTGGTTCACAGAACGACGTGCCTTTTTTTATGCCGCAAGTTACATGCTATCAACCAATTCATAACCAAACAGACCAGGGGAGCAAACTATGATTTTACCTGAGCTTATTGTCGTGCTGGCGGCGATCTATCTGGGCGCGCGACTGGGCGGCATCGGCATCGGCTTCGCTGGCGGCGTGGGCATGCTGATCCTGACGCTGGGGTTTCAGATTAAGCCAGGTGCAATCCCGTTCGATGTGATTGAAATCATCATGGGCGTGATCGCGGCTATTGCGGCAATGCAGGTCGCGGGCGGAATGGATTATCTGGTCAGCCTGGCCGAACGCCTGCTGCGCAAGCATCCGCGCTATATCACTTTTCTGGCGCCGCTGGTGACCTACGCAATGACGCTGCTGGCCGGCACCGGCCATACGGCATTCTCCACGCTGCCGGTGATTGCCGAGGTGGCGAAGGAACAGGGCGTTCGCCCTTCCCGCCCGCTTTCTATTGCGGTAGTCGCCTCGCAAATCGCCATTACCGCCTCGCCTATTTCCGCCGCCGTGGTGTTCCTTTCCGGCATTCTGGAACCGAAGGGCGTCAGCTATCTGGGCCTGCTGGCCGTGGCGATCCCTTCCACGATGGTCGCGATCTTCATCGCCGCGATGATCACCAATTTTCTGGGCAAAGAGCTGCATGAAGATCAGGTTTATCAGCAGCGTCTGGCAAAGGGCGAAGTCACGCTGCGCGGCGAAACGGTATTTAAAGAGAAACCGGGCGCGAAGCTATCCGTACTGCTGTTTTTGATCGGCATTATAGCCGTCGTGCTTTACGCTACCGCGATTAGCGAAACCGTTGGGCTGATCCAGAACCCCGTGCTGCCGCGCAACGAAGCTATTGTGATTTTTATGCTGACCATTGCGGCGCTGATCTGCCTGAGTTGTAAAGTAGATACCGCAAAGATCCTCTCCGCCAGCACGTTCCGTTCCGGCATGAGCGCCTGCATCTGCGTGATGGGCGTCGCCTGGCTGGGCGATACCTTTGTCAAAGCGCATATCAACGAAATTCAGGATTTTGCCGGCAGCCTGCTGCGCGACTATCCATGGATGCTGGCGGTGATCCTCTTTTTTGCCTCCACCCTGCTTTATTCGCAGGCCGCCACCACCAAAGCATTGATGCCTGCGGCGCTGCTGCTGGGCGTGTCGCCGCATACCGCGATAGCCTCTTTCGCCGCCGTCTCGGCGCTGTTCGTGCTGCCTACCTATCCTACGCTGCTGGCCGCCGTGGAAATGGACGATACTGGCTCGACACGCATCGGAAAATTCGTTTTTAATCATTCTTTTATCGTGCCCGGCACGCTGGCGATTGCGCTGTCGGTCGCCTTTGGCTTTCTCTTCGCCAATCTGTTCCTGTAGCGATAAGGGCGGGCTGCGCTGACGGCCCGCCTGGTTAAACCCCGCCTTAACCACACCCTTTCCGTTGCTTCCAGTGCGACATCCTGCAACAGCCGCAGCCGCCAGGCCGTGATATAGTCTGCGCCTTGCATAAGATCTCCGCCGCGTCGGAGTCTGCCTGTTTTCTGGTTTATATCGGTAGTGGAAAAATGATCCCTGTCATGATGAAACGCATCACAACCTGCCTGCTGCTGGCGCTGATCGCCTTCTTTAGTACGGGCGCCAGCGCCTCGCTGTTTGGCAACAACGCCAACAGCCACTTCGGCACCGTCGACCAGGCCTTCAGCTTTGATTTCAGCCAGCGGGCCGATCGGCTGACGCTCAGCTGGACGGTGAAGCCCGGTTACTACCTTTATCGCCAGCAAATCTCCCTGACCGCACAGGGCGCGAAGCTGGCCGACTGGGCGCTGCCCGCGGGCAAACCGCATGAAGACGAGTTTTACGGCAAAACGGAAATCTATCCCGACAGCCTGACGGTGCCTTTAACGCTGCTGGAAGCGAAAAAGGGCGCGACGCTCAGCGTAACCTGGCAGGGCTGCGCCGCCGCCGGTTTTTGCTATCCGCCGGAAACCCGCAGCGTGCCGCTGAACGAAGTGACGGCTGCCAGCCAGCCGCCAGCGGACGCGGAAAGCGCGGCCTCCGGCACGCAAACTGAGGCAGGTAACGCGATCTCCGATACGCAAACTAATGCAGACAATGCTGCCTCCACTATGCAGACCGATGCAGGCAATACGGCCTCCGGCACGCAGACCGAGGCCCTCGTCGGGCAACCCGCGCAACCGGATCATAAACTGCCCTTCTCGCCGCTGTGGGCGCTGCTGATCGGCATCGGCGTTGCCTTTACGCCGTGCGTGCTGCCGATGTATCCGCTGATCTCCGGGATTATCCTTGGTGGCAACCGTCGCTATTCGCTGAAGCGCCTGTTTGCGCTGGCTATGGTCTATGTACAAGGTATGGCGCTGACCTATACCGCGTTGGGCGTGATCGTCGCCGCTGCCGGGCTGCGTTTTCAGGCCGCGTTGCAGTCGCCAGCGGTGCTGATTGGCCTCTCCGTGCTGTTTATTCTGCTGGCGCTGTCAATGTTCGGGCTGTTTACGCTCCAGCTTCCCTCCGCGCTGCAAACCCGGCTAACGCTGTTAAGCAATCGTCAGCAGGGCGGCTCGCTGCCGGGCGTCTTTTTGATGGGCGCGCTGGCCGGTCTGATCTGCTCGCCCTGTACTACCGCGCCGCTCAGCGCCATCCTGCTTTATATCGCGCAAAGCGGCAACATGCTGGCCGGGGCGGGCACGCTCTGGCTCTACGCCGTGGGCATGGGGCTGCCGCTGATCCTGGTGACGCTGTTCGGCAACCGACTGCTGCCGAAAAGCGGCGCGTGGATGCAAACGGTAAAAGAAGGCTTTGGCTTCGTGATTTTGGCGCTGCCGGTCTTCCTGCTTGAGCGCGTGGTGGGCGACGCCTGGGGACTGCGTCTGTGGAGCCTGCTGGCCATCGCCTTTTTCGGCTGGGCCTTTATCAGCCTGAAATCCGCTAACGGCTGGCTGCGCCTGGGGCAGATCCTGATGCTGGCGGCGGCGCTGGTCGCGGCCCGTCCTTTGCAGGATTGGGCGTTCGGCGCGCCTGCAACGGCAAGCCACACGACGTTAAGCTTTACGCGCATCGCCACCGTCAGCCAGCTCGATCGGGCGTTGCAGCAGCATAACGGCATCACCATGCTGGATCTCTATGCCGACTGGTGCGTAGCCTGTAAGGAGTTTGAAAAATATACGTTCAGCGAGCCGCAGGTACAGAATGCGCTGAATAAAACGCAGCGGCTACAGGCGAACGTCACGGCTAATAATGCAGAAGACAAAGCGCTGCTGGCACGGCTGAACGTGCTGGGGCTGCCTACCATCCTGTTTTTTGACGCCAGCGGCAAAGAGATCCCCGGCTCGCGCGTGACCGGTTTTATGGATGCCGCAGCCTTCCGGGAGCATTTGCAGAAATTGTCGCAGTAAACGACACTAGAGAAGAATTTTACGGTCGCGACCGTAAAGTAATGCATTCAAGAGGAGAGTCGCTTGCAACGTGAACAGGTACTCGAGCATGCACTGAACGTACTCGAGCAGAACGGGCTGGCCGCCTCCACCTCTTTCGCCATGATGGCGGAGGCGGCAGCCTGCCAACAGGAAGATTTGCAACGCTACTGGCCCGACCGCGAGGCGCTGCTCTATGACGCCCTGCGCTATCACAGCCAGCAGGTTGATATCTGGCGGCGCAAGCTGCTGCTGGATGACACTATGGGGCCAGCACGCAAGCTGCTGGCGCGTTATCAGGTGCTGGAGGAGGCCGTTAACAATAACCGCTATCCCGGCTGCCTGTTTGTGGCCGCGTGCAGCTTTTATCCGCAGCCGGACCACCCTATCCATCAGGTTGCCGAACAGCAGAAGCGCGCTTCCTGGCAATATACCCACGAGCTGTTGACCCAGCTGGAAACCGATAACCCGGAACTGCTCGCTCATCAGATGGAGCTGATTCTGGAGGGCTGCCTGAGCCGGCTGCTGGTGAAACGCAACGTGCAGGAAGTGGTGACGGCCCGTTCGCTGGCGGAAGACGTGCTGAGTATCGCGCTATGCCGTAAGAATGGCGCACTGAGCTAGTGCGCTGAGCCGTAAGCGCCGAAGCCTTCTGCGGCCTCAGAGCGGCGCGCTAAACTGTAAACACGGAAGCCTTCTGCGATCTCAGAGCGGCGCGCTGAGCCGTAAGCGCGGTGGTGCGTTTAATCAGCGTCCTGTACTGTAAGTGCGCCGCTCCCGTACCGCACAGGCTCACGTGCTCTTTAGCAAAGAAAGCGCACACGACGGAAGCCTGAAAGACAGGCTGTCCCGAATGGATTTGCATAACTTTCAGGCTGACTGTCTGAAAAGCAGGCAGTCAGTCACGCTTTAACGCTTTTTTATGACAAAGCCGTTGACGGCGGGCAGCCTTTACGGTTTAATGCGCCCCGTTGCCCGGATAGCTCAGTCGGTAGAGCAGGGGATTGAAAATCCCCGTGTCCTTGGTTCGATTCCGAGTCCGGGCACCACTATTCCAAACCCTCGCTTATGCGGGGGTTTTTGCTTTATGCGTCAAAAAATCACTGGATTACCAGTAGATATTATCCTTCTCTCTGTCTGCCCCCGCTTCCCGATGGTGCCAAATGGGCATTCTGCCCCACGTATTTTGTTGTACTGACGCTTTGATGCCCCAGTAAGTCTTTCACCAGCGTAAGATTCCGTTCCGACGATGTTATCAGCGCCGTCGTGAGGTTATGGTGAAAATAATATGGCGAGACGGCAAAACCACATTCCTATCCGGTATTGATGGTTTTGAGATCCGATGTGACACGGGAATAGTCGAACCAGAAACGCCCCTGTTCTGGCCGGTCAGCCTGAACGGCAGCAACGCGAGCACGTTCAAGTGCTGCCTGTATTTGAATCAATAGGTGCTGGGCAGACGCCAGCTCATCTTTTTCAGATGCATGGACGGGTAACGCGATCAGCAATGTCAGCCCCAGCAAACAGCCGGCTCGTCAGGTTAAGCACTCCTCAGTGATTTAGGGTGCTGTGAGGGTGCGATAAATGTGAAGACGGGTCAGGGGATAACTGTTTATGGTTTTTTGATAATTTTCGTATTAACAAATAGCAAGCCAAAGCGCTATACAAGTTGATTAGTAGAGACAACAATATATCTATCGCTGCGTTATCATTAGCGAATTATTACTGTCTGATCCAGAAGGTTAGAAAATAGCATGACGTTATCATCAGGTAGGGTGGAGTTCACAGAAGCAACCAGAAAAATGGTCATGGAGGAAGCCGGATATTGTTGTGCAAATCCTGGCTGCCGTATGCATTTACTTGAGTTCTACACCGAACAAAATAAAACTCGAAAACTGGGCGATGTAGCCCATATTTATTCTGCTGTTAGCCTGTCGGGAAGTGGCCCTCGATCCAACCCACATATGACGCCTGAACAACTCAGCGCTCAAACTAACGGAATATACCTTTGTACAACTTGCCATCGTCGTGTCGATAATTGTGAACTGATGTTCCCAGCAGAACATCTTTTTCAGTGGAAAAGAGAGGCGCAACAGAGTAATAACCCCGAGGGGAGAGACCGCTGGAAGAATCCAGGATATGGACGAACGACGCTTGACGACTGTCGGGAAACAGAAAAATACCTCCACTTCACCAGTCCTTTTATTGACACTATCTATCAATTTTGTTTAAAGGTTCAAGGAACTCAGTTCCGAACTTTCAGAGTTGATCACAAGATTATCGTAACGCTCTGGGGGCTTGCCAGAAGAGGAATAGGCCTGCCTACCTTTAATATATACTCCCACCAATTTAGAAATAAAATCTTTGAACTACAGCGAATAGCAGAAGAACTTATCAAGCTGCTTCCCGAAAATACACAACTGGATTCGGGATCCTATTATAAAGGCGATGAACCGCCATTTTTACCAGGTTTTCCCTCTGGCGTACTTGTTTATATTGACGGTCGAGTACAGGCATTATCTGAGTTAATACAGCAATGGCGGATGATTCAGCTATGCTGGGAAAATGAAGTGAGTATGTATCAAATTTAAAATACTTCCCTTACTGACGCGCCAGTAACCGTTTTTACAGGGCTTGTCTGCTGACGACAGCGCACAAAAGCCAGTTTTGTGCGCCGCCGCCCAGCTTACTACTCTAGTACGAAGGAGCTGACTGCGCGCTCTGCACTTCTTTCCGATACTGGTTTGATATTTGCTCAGCCTTATAAGAAGAAGCGATACTGCAAGACCGTAAGTTATCTAATCTAAACACCTTGTTTTCATTACATTTAACTAAAAATGTATTGAACTCCTCGGGGTTCGAATCAGCCCACTGTTCAATCTTTATAGTTTGAGCATCTTGTTGTTGAGCATTGCTGGCCAGAACTGGTGCGCTTAGCACTATCGTTCCCAGCATGAAACTAAAAATGAATCCCTTCATATATTCTCTCCTGTCATTAATCACCTGCATATTTTTCACTCAGATATCAATCAGGATCAACTACTAAAGGTACTTTTTAAACGAAGCTGTGGTCACCGTCACTGCAATACCCAGCAAAATAGCGGCGGGCAACAGCAGCAGGTTGGGATATACCGCCGTTGGCCACGACAGATACAGCATACAGGGACATAAATTGCGGGTTTCACCATTCGTTTTGCATGGTGATACACAAAACTCGACGCCTACCCGACGCGTGGCGGCTGTTTCATTACATGCCACAGGATTTTTACCGCGACGTCAGTTCGATGAGCAGACCAAAGTTGACGATGAAAATTATCGGTTATGGCCCTAATGCAAAAATCATCTTCGCCTTACAAGGGATTACCCTAAATACTATTTTTAATAGAGATGGCTGACGCGCAGTAAGCTGAAACGTTATCCATCAGCCAGTAAAGAAGCTCCGACGGTATGGCCCCGCTCCCGAATCTAATCCAGGCATAACTGGTTGCCTATTCTGGCAAACGGCCGGTTTTTCGGCAAATCCAGCAGGTGTCATCCAATCCCGTGCAAAATGGAGCCGACATTGGCTATAAGATATGCACCACGCCTCCATGTTGCGCCGTGCATACAAGCAACTAATTTATTGCAATAATTCTGTCGACAGCCTTAAGCGTTTTTTCCCGATGTGCAATAATAACTCTTGTAATATTGAGCTTTTTAATTTCTCCATTTACAAACCGCTCACTATTACTATCAAGAGAGCTTGTCGCCTCATCCATGAACAGAATAGAAGGCTTTTTATAAAGTGCGCGGGCAATAAAAACTCGCTGCTTTTGCCCACCTGACAGTCCTTCACCCAGTTCTCCAATTAGCGTGTCATAACCCATAGGCATTTTCATAATCACATCGTGAATATAGCTGGTTCTGGCGCACTCTATCATCCAGCTTTCATCTACATTCTCTACAAATCCGCAGATATTTTCACGTATTGAACCAGAGAATAACCTGTCGTCCTGCATGATACAGGCAATCATTTTATGATAGTTATTTATTCCCGTCTGACGGATATCAATCCCATTAACGATTACCTTACCGGTATCAGGTTCAAGCAGCCCGCATAATATTTTCATCAATGTGGTCTTGCCCGAACCAGAGTTACCTGTTATCGCTACACTTTCGCCTGGTGAAATTGAAAACGACAGGCTGCTGAATATCGCAGCTGACTGACTATCGTAGCTGTAGCTGATATCTGATATTTCCAGCGATACCGGATTCATAGTCGCGATATAGTCGATATCCGCTTTTTTTTCTTCCCGTTGATGTAAAGCGATATCCGCAATACGTTCATTATGCAGACTCATGATGCGCAGTTGCAGGAGAAAGTTTGTTAGTGAAGCAATCCTGTCGGAAAACTGGCCACGAAACGCACCAAATGCTACAAACATACCTATGGTCATTTGGTTATCGATAACAAGCCCAGCGCCCAGCCATAAAATAGCAATCTGATCGCATGTAGCTACAAACGTATTTACTCCGCCAAAAAGGAGATCCATCTTATTTAATTTGATACCAGAATTTATCGCATCAATTTTCAAATTCAGCCAGTGTGTTCCGCGCCTTTCCGTCATTCCCTGTATTTTGACCGTGGCTATACCATACAATGTCTCCATAAAATAGGAGCTGGCACGCGCACCTCTGACAAGCGTTTCTTCTGAAACCTGACGGTAATGACCATAGGTCAATAGCCGAATAATAACATAGACCGCAGTAAAACCCAGTACAAACCAGGTTAACCAACCACCATATAGCGCCATCATTATCAGGACACTGACGACCATAATACTGTCTATGATGGCGCCAACAACGCTGGTCGTAAAGGTAGAACGTAGCGTATCCAGCGAGCCAAAACGAGAATTAATATCACCCAGCCTGCGCCTTTCAAAATAAGTTAAAGGAAGCCTTAACAAATGATTAAACAGGCCAGACTGCCATTGCACATTAATAAAAGTCCCCATAACCAGTGAAGACCAGGCTCGAACAATGCCCGTTGCCGCTCGCAGAAATATAAAGAACATTAATCCGAAACAAATCAAAGTTAATAATCCTTTATCGCTTGCCGGAATAGCATGATCCATCACCAGCTGCGTACCTATCGGCATCACCAGATTGATGGCCTCAATAATTACTGACAGGAAAAATATTTTTGCCAGCATACTTTTAATGCCATAAATACTACTAATCAGCGTACGCAGGCTCAGGCGATTCTTAACCGTTTGTTCTGTAAATTCACTGCCGGGCCAGACTTCCAGCGCGACACCGGTAAAGTGTTGCGACATTTCTTCAAGCCCGATATGCCTTCGTCCTCTGGCAGGATCGTGTAGAATAAAACGGTTGCGTTTCACGCTGACCAGCACGACAAAGTGGTTAAAATCCCAGTGAAGTATGCAGGGCATTTTCAGCGCGCCCAGCTCGCTTAGGGCCAATGACAGAGGACGGGTCGCCATCCCCAGCTGTTCTGCAATACCGTTGAGACCAGCAAGATTGGCACCGCGCGTCGATAAATTGAACCGCTGTCGCAACGATATCAAATCAATGTTTTTGCCGTAGTGTCCGCATACCATCGCCAAACAGGCGAGTCCACATTCTGAAGTCTCTGTCTGATGAATAACCGGAACTCGCCGTTGCCACCGCAAATCCAGTTGATTCACAATCTTTTTAAAAGCAGTGCTACTCATCTACCTGTCCTGTGGCGCTGTGCTTCATGTCATAGAGTGGTGAAAGCATCCACTGGTAAATTTTTCTTTTTTCCAGAAATAATGTGCTTTGCGCTTTCATACCATTTTCCAAAGGCAGAAATTTCCCGTCATAAGTAATAATCTGCTTTTCAGGTTTAACGATTACCTTATACCAGGGGCCAGAGGTGCCTGATGAATATCCAGGAGATCCCTGATAAGTGAGCATCTCTTTTGCTGTGGCTGGCGTCCTGGTGATGGTCGTCACCGTTGCGGAAAACTGGCCGAATTTTTCTGCCGGAAAAGCCTCATAACGGATATTAACTTTATCTCCCGGTGAAATATAAGGTACAGCATCATTAGGCACCCAAATAATGAGATAATAATGATCAATGACCTGAGGGAGAAGCTGTAGCAGACTGTCCCCAGCATTTACCATTTGCCCTGGCGTGACGCTCATTGAATCTATTTTCCCGTCAGAAAGAGCACGAATAACGATTTCTTCGCCCTCGTCGGTGTCAACCAACTCTTTTTGTAAGTCGAATTGCTGTAGTTCCATCTGATAAATGCGATTATCAAATTCTGCCGCCTGCGTCTGAACTTGGCTTGCAAGATTGGTTACCTGTAACGCATTTTGTTCATTCTGCCCGCTCAGGTTAAGAAGATTATTTTGCTGCTGATAATACAGTGCCACCTGATTAGTCAACTGATCTTTGGTGATCAGTCCTTTTGATTGGTATTTCCGGTAGTTCTCCATATTACCTTTCATGATATTTATGCCCTCTTCAGCTCGTCTGATAATATCTGATGAGCGTCGGAATGCATCACTGTATTGCATATGTTGTTTTTCTAACATAGCCAGTGTGACTTTTTTATTTTCTTTCAGGTGGGAGATAATATTCCTTACGCGAACCAGCTGGCTTTCAATATCCCTCCGACGATTTTCACTGACGACGCCGCCTGGCGTGCTTTTGCTAACGTCCAGTTGATAAACAGGGTCACCTTTTTTTATGATATCCCCTTCATGGACAAACTGCTTCACCACGATCCCTTGTACGCTGGAGTAAATATTAATTGCCCGTGGCCAGGTAGTAATTTCTCCGCTGACATTAACTCGACGCGTATAGGTTCCTTCCGTAATAAATACCAGAAAAGCCACCATGAAAGTGACAGAGACTAATATAACCAACCAGAGCGGAATGCCCGGCAATAAGATCGCACGCCCATGCCATTGCATTTTCCTGTTTTCTATTGCTTCCTTACGAAACAAATTTTCTTCCTCGGAATGTTTCGACTCTAATTTTCTTCCTACGGCTTAACCAGCGCACTGGTTCTTCACCCCAAGGTCGTAGTTGGGAAAAACGCTCAATAGCCTTGCGGCCAAAACCGGGTTTGCAGCAAAAATCGAGGATCCAAACCCTGCCGTCTTCATTCCATTCAGAAGGGTGCAGTCGGAATTTTGGATCGTCAAGCAATCTCTTTTCCGTATCTGCAGCCAGGTATGCCCAGGTGATATAGGCCAGTGGAAAACCCTGCACGTCGAAAAGAAATTTTATTTGGTGGTGCTGTATCGCGTATTCGGTCCAGAGCTGAATAGTTAAAACCGGATAGAGGCTGTAATTACGGTTATGGAGCATACAGCTAACGGCAAAACCAATCTGTTCCTGGGCTGACCATGTATCCTGGCCATCTACGGTTTCCTGTATATACAATGTCATTGTTTTCTCGCCTGGTGCCCGTGAATGGCTAATGCGCTACTGCCTAATACGTCGTTAGCAAATGTCTGCATTTTGATCCCCATTGCGACGAATGCCTGCCTCAGAGACACAATATCTTTTTCATGCGTTTTTAGCAGATGCGCTATTTCTTCAAACATTTGCACTTTGCCTAAACAGGCTCGGGGCAGCAGTTTTTGTCGCGCGCTCTGCTCCACTTCTTTTATCATTGCGGCGTTATCAACTCCCTGCTCATGGCAAGTGCTGGTCAGCCAGCCTATGGCGTCGGTATAACTTCGCAACAGTTCCGGAAAGCGGTTATCTTCCTCCAGGTCATTATCATGTAAACCTCTTTGTCCCTGGCAGCGCTGGATTAAACCTGTAACAATGTTTTCCAGTGAAAATCTATTCTTTTCACCGCGATACGGCATGTTGCCAGGCCTGGCAATAAATGCCACAAAGTTTTTAACTAAAGGTTTTAGCGTTTCAGGCACTGGTTTCTGTAAGGGAATGGTTATACCCAACAATTCCAAATAGCCACGGTAGCAAGCGTCCTGGAAAGCCTGTTGAAAGACGTCTTCTGTCTGCTGACGGGCAGTCACCGTGAATCCCGGATCGAACAGATATTTACCTGCGTACAGGCAAAGATTGGATAGCCCCTTTTGCAACGTTGCTGGCTCTTTCATCAGCGCCATAAGCCTGAGATGGTATTCAAAGCTATCGCTACTTTCGTCCGGGAACAGACAGTTCAGGCCATTAAAATCCAGCAGCTTGCCGTCCATTGAGATATTGGATGGCGACGTCGTTAGCCTCAAAAAACGTGTCCGGCAAAATGCCATTTGCCGTGCCTGGCGTCTGGCAAGCTCACATAATCCTTCGATGCAGTAACGCTGCGGATCGCGATAAGCCCGCTCGCTAAAGCCATCTGGCGGCATCGGCAAACTTATCGGCAACTGGCGGATGACAGAACTCACCCGTCGGGCATCATGCAATAGTTGCCCGGCATAGTCAGGCTGCGGCCGAAAATAGGGTGCCCGTTCGAAATGAGCCGGACGCACTACAGGCTCACGGATCAGCAGCGCCCGCCGCGAAGAGCCTGCCGCAAGTTCACCGGCGTTGGCAATATCATTGTCGATAAGTAAAACTGCGCGCGTTTGCACCGCGCCATAAGGGAGAATTTGCCCCAGCACTTCGCTCCATAAAGCTTCATAAAGCGCATGAACGGCGCTCAATGTACCATTTGAGTGACGTTCGTCTGAGCCCTTACCCACCAAGGGATTAGCCCCCATTCCTTTCACCTGATAATGCCCGTCAAAACCGCAGCGGGCACCGCCGCCGTTGCGCTGAATGCCGCTACCGCCATAACGCTCCGCATAAAACTTTTTGGTCGCAGCGGAACGGGCTGGATCGATCAGATAGCTACAGGCGTTGCGTAGTGCTTCTGGATCTTCAACGTCCGCAGCGCACCACAGCAACGAGGATGACACTTGTTGGGCATAAAAAGGCACCAGATTTTCTGCCAGGCCTGAAAGCAAAGAGGAATGACTCATTTGCTGGCATTCTCCAACGTGTTTTGATGATATGCGTTTTGCTTCTTTTTAGGCGGGTAATTTCCAACGCGCTTAAATAGGGTCATAAGATACATAATAAGCAGCGGGTATTTTATTGAGCATTTTCTTATCCAAAAAGAAATAGCAGAAGATAAAAAGGGTACAGAATTTATAATAAAGAGCCTTTAGACACTACAGGAACAAAATTAAATTTTTTTAAATTTATCAAAGCGTCAGTATTGCGTCAATGATTACGCTAGTGCCAGCTAATGATAATTTCATTTAATATAATTTAACTGCGTTATTTTTTAGGACCATGTATACATAAACTACCCGAGCATAATTTAGCCAGACAAAAATAGACTGCGGTATCATTTTTATTACCTCTCAATCCCGCCGGGAAAATAGCGACCAATTAAAAGGTAAGGTTTGTAGAACTTATAATCACGAACAGATGAAACTAATTTTTTATTGCTTACTGTAAAGATAGCGTTATTATACTTTACAAAAATGTACAATCAGACAACATCAAAGGAGAATAAAATGCGCAATTTAAGTATTGAAGAAATGCAGTTAGCCAGCGGGGCTGCGGATATTGTGGGCGCTGCTCAGACTATCGGTTCTGCCGTTGGTGGCACCGCTGGCGCCTATGCAGGAGCAGAAGAAGGAGCCTTAATCGGTGCCGGCATGGGCGGGCCTGCCGGTGCCATTATTGGTAGCGGTGTAGGTGCAGGCGTTGGTTACTTTGGCGGTGATGCCATTGGCTCGGCTATCTCTGCCGGTTACGATGCCGTCGGTAGCTATTTTGGCGGCGATTCAGCCTCTTCTTCATCGTCTTCAGGCGCTTAACCTGTTTTACCTGCGGGCGGCTGCTCTGTATTGAAAGGAAATTAGTAAGTGAATACTCGCTATACGCTTCATCGACTGAGCCTGCTTGACCAGTGGCGTTTTGACCGTTTTCGCCTGCTCTTTTGCATCGCCGTCGTGCTTATTTTTTCCGCCGTGATTTACTGGGTTCTGCCTTTGTTTGGTCATGGCAATGTACAGAACGGTTTTGTCGGAATGTTGTGCGGACTTTCCGTTAATTTCTGGCTGACTTGTATAGGCCGCCTGCGTATTGATTCTGTCGATTATGTGGACAAGCTGGCAGTAATCCTGGAGCGTTACAAATATAAAAAAAATGGTTTGGGCTATTACGACATCCCGGCGCATCGCTATATGAAATTTAAATCTCAGCGGATTTATCTCAACAGAAAAAACGAAACCCTGGTGATTACCGGTCCCTATAACATCCTGAAGAAGGTTATTAAGCAGCTTAATGCCGGCGCACCTTCTGAAGATGCGACTAAATAGTCTCAATCTGAGGCGTACCTGACAGACAAAACGCTGATCATTATTTCTTGTAGAGAAGGGTTTTCCCATGCGCGTTCTTTTTATCGGCCCTCCTTTATATGGCCTGCTATTTCCCGTGCTATCTCTGGCTCAGGGATTTCGTGCTAACGGACATGAAGTGCTAATCGCCAGCGCCGGAAAGTTTGCACAGAAGGCTGCCGAAGCAGGTCTGGTGACGTTTGATGCTGCGCCAAATCTTGATTCCGAATCCGAATACCGACGTCAGGAAGAGAAACGAAAAAAAAGCAATAAAACAGGAAACTTCTCTTTTTACAGTGACCAAATGGCCGACCGGCTTATAGAGCTGGCTGGCAAATGGCGGCCCGACCTGATCGTCTATCCTCCGCTTGGCGTGGTCGGCCCCCTGATCGCGGCCAAATACCGTATTCCTGTTGTGATGCAGTCGGTGGGTTTCGCCCATACGTCATGGCATATAAAAATGGTGACGCAATCGTTGGCCGATGCCTATGCTCGTCATGGCGTTACTGCACCGCCGCGCGATCTTGCCTGGATTGATGTTACACCGCCGAGCATGAGCATCCTGAAAAATGAAGGCGAACCCGTCATTTCTATGCAGTACGTTCCCTATAATGGGGGCGCCGTCTGGCAAAAATGGTGGGAGAGAACCCCGACACGAAAGCGTTTGTTGGTTAGTCTTGGCACCGTTAAACCCATGGTCGATGGCCTGGATTTAATTTCGTGGGTCATGGACTCGGCAGATGACGTGGATGCTGACATTATTCTTCAGCTGGCGGCCAATGCACGCGTTGGCCTACGTCAGCTTCCGCCAAATGTAAGACTGGTCGACTGGATCCCGATGGGCGTATTTCTCAACGGCGCAGATGGATTTATTCATCACGGCGGCGCAGGCAACACCCTGACAGCCTTACGCAGCGGCATCCCTCAGATAGTGTTTGGCGAAGGTGCCGATCGACCTGTTAACGCCAGAGCTGTTGTTGAGCGAGGCTGTGGGATCATACCCGGTAAAAATGGCATCACAAGCGAAGGGATCAATACCTTTTTGGGCAATAAAGCATTGCGCGAAGCTTCGGCACAGGTTGCCGTGGAAATGGCTGCACAAGCCAGCCCTTCAGACGTTGCAAAAGAGCTTGTTACAAGGCTAAGCGGTTAATCATCGTCAGCTGCGCTATTTGATCCTTACGCCAACAGATAATAACTATGGCCAGTCAGGCTTTTGGCTGGACTCTATACTGCAAAAACAGCTTCGATTTCATTAACGCAAATGAATGTTAGCAACGTTTGCTTTTAACGCTTTGTTGTCTGTTCATGCCTCGGGCTTAGTTCTTATTCTCATCAGTGCCTGTTCAACTTTCTCCGCATTCTGCTCCGGTATAACTTCTTTATTAGCTATGCCGGTTTGGTCACCTGACGCTGTGCGGTATGTCTGAACATAATGTTCTGACCGGCAGCTACAGCAATAAATTTATCTTGCTGGGGTATGTGATAAAGATTTGTCGATCCGGAGGGACGAAGTCGATGCTGATAAAGAAGCCATTTGATGAAAAAAGGGTTGCGTAAGCGCAGAAATATCACAGGCGATACGCTCACCGGTTACACATTCGGATAATCATTTTAACGCCGCCATTCTTACCTGAATTTATTATATCGCGAAGGCCAGATGCGCTCCGGCTCGGTATCCAGGGCTATGGCAATCAGCCTTTCCCCTCTTGGCCAGTGGCGGTTCAGCGCATTGGCCAGCGTGGACGAGGCCAGCCCAGCCTCGCGGGAAACGGCAGACAGCGTCGTGCCTCTCTTCTTCAGCTCGGCAATGATATCTGCCGGGTGCCAGTCCTTATCGGTTATCTCTGTCATCCTTGTCAGCTTCCATCAGACGTTGCTTGTTGAGTATCACTAAACAACTACGATGTTAAGTAATGCTAAACAGTAAGTCAATGTATGATTGTTGATGGTGTTACTGATGATCCCAGCTCGTTTGAAAGCCGCCCGTCTCCATGCTCGTCTGACTCAGGAAAAGCTGGGCGTTCTGGCAGGCATTGAAGAGGAAACGGCGCGCTCGCGCGTTTCGCAATACGAAGGCGGGATCCATCGTCCAACGTTTGAAACGATGTGCGCCTTTGCAAAAGTGCTCAACGTGCCGGAATGCTATTTTTATACGATTGATGACGCCTTCGCCGAGACGATTTTAGCGCTCTGGCACCAGAGACAACGTCCCGCCTGACGCCGCTTTAACAGTGGCCCTGTCGCTTTTCAGACAATCGCCAGCCCTGCGGTCGCTCCCCTTATTTCACAAGCTGTACGCCTGTTCCGATGTCTTTTCCTCTGTCGCCAGAAGCAAAAAAACCATCGTCAGGCTTGATCGTTTCCCGTAAATGATAATACTGTGTTTATATACAGCTTATTTCGGGATAACCCCATGAATTTACTTCGTCCGGTCGAAGTCCGCGCGCTTCTGCGGCTGCCGCTCTTTATGAGCCGCGTGCCCTGCGGCTCACCTGCCAGCGCGCACGACCATGTTGAACAACGTCTGGACTTAAACGATCTGCTGGTGCAGCGGCCGGAGAGCACCTATTACATTCGCGTCAGCGGCGACTCAATGAAGGATGCCGGGATCGATGACGGTGACCTGCTGGTGGTCGATAACGGTATTGCCGCCGATCACGGCGATATCGTGGTCGCGGCGGTAAACGGCGAGTTCACGGTAAAAAAGCTGCAGCTGCGCCCGGACGTGCGGCTACTGGCGATGAACAAGGCCTGGCCGCCGATAGTGCTGGCGGAAGAAGAGCAGCTGGATATTTTTGGCGTGGTGACCTTCACCATTAAGGCGATGGAGTAAGCCATGTTGAAAAATCGGGTTTACCGCGCCTGCGCCTCTGACGTTCAGACTTCGCCGCCGCATCAGGTTAAGTTTTTGTTCAGTCGGCTGCACGAGCTGGTGCCGACTAATAATGATCTGAGTGGTGAGAAACGTTAGTTAATTTGATGCTTTTCAGGTCAGCAGCTCTGGAGTGTTGTTTGGTCTGCTATGAGCGAAATATAGACTTTCATACCCTGGAACTTACGCTATTAGGTGATTCAGGGTATACGCTTGCTGGTTACGAATATTGAGCTTCGCGTTTCGTATGATCGATAAATGCTCAGTGCGTTGATTCCAAATTTCTTTTGACAGAGTAATAGCTCTATCTGAGCTGATTATATTTTCAGCATATACATTACATATCATCTTCTTTACTGAATCGTCTAAAGTTAATGCTGCAAATATTAAGAACAGGATTTTATTATGAAATGTTTTCGCATCAACAGCTTTGGTAGTCTGGACGCCCTTAATATGCGTATTGAAGACGAGCCGAAACCATCCCGAAGAGAAGTGCTGGTCAAAGTCAGAGCCTGTAGCCTTAACTACCGCGATCTCTCAATGCTCTTTGGCAAAGGAACGCTTTCTCCACGCAAAGGCCTCATTCCGCTATCTGACGGGGCCGGTGAAATCGTCGAGACAGGTGATGATGTGAGCCGATTCCGTAAAGGAGACAGAGTCGCAGGCATATTTTTCCCTAACTGGCAGGCTGGCGCCTTAACTCAGGATACTGGAAGAGGGGCATGGGGACTGGAAGAGGATGGATGGCTGACTCAGTATAAAGTTATCAGTGAGGAGGCGCTGGTCTCCATTCCGCAGCATCTCTCTTTTGAAGAGGCTTCCACCTTGCCTTGTGCGGCAGTGACTGCGTGGAACAGCCTGATGAAACCGCGACAGCTTAAAGCAGGCCAGACGGTTCTTATACAGGGCACCGGCGGAGTATCGTTGTTCGCAGTGCAATTTGCAAAGCTACTGGGCGTAAAAGTGATTGCCCTGACCTCAACTCAGGAGAAAGAGCAGCTACTCCGTGAGCAGGGCGCTGACCATATAATTAATTACACACAGCATTGCGACTGGTATCAGCAGGTCAGAGAATTGACGGAAGGCAGAGGTGTGGATCGTATTGTAGAAGTTGGGGGGCCAGGAACCATAGCTCACTCCATAAAATCCTGTACGAAGGGTGGCGAAATTATTCTGCTTGGCTTTGCTTCCGGGGGTAACAGCATGCTGAACTTTATGGATATCTATGCAAGTGGTGCAGTGCTTATGCCAATGAGTGTGGGCTCGCGTGAAGACTTTGAAGACATGAACAGAGCTATCTCTCAGGCACAACTTCATCCTTTAATTAGTAGGACTTTTACGTTTGACGATGCGGTAGAAGCCTGGCGCTTTATGCAGGGGAAAAAACACACGGGCAAAATTGTTATTACTCTTCAATAGATTAAAATAGCGGCAGGATTTAAGCGTGCTGTGTAGATGATTCAGAGCCGGTATGGTTTGAACAGATCAGTCACTATGGCCGTAAACGCTGTAAAATAAAGGGGCCTGAGTTGGCCCCTGTTAAACTGTTTTAATTATTGAAAGAGTTTTCGCGAGCCGCAGTCCGTCGTGATGCCAGGATCCCCAGATGGCTCACCAGGGCCAGTGCTGCTACTGTGCCAGCGAAATAAGGCAGGTTGCTGGCGTGGATGCCGTAAGAAATCAGTAACCCACCGCAGATAGTCCCTACCGCACCGCCTAAATAATTGCTGGAACTGTTCAGCGCTACCACAGCTGCGCCGTGCTCCGGCTGCATTCTGAGCAAACTGTGCTGTTGAGGAGCAAGCGATGACCAACCTGTAGCTCCCCAGAGGATGAAAGAGAGAAAGGCGAACGCCGGCCCATACTGAGAAGTAATCGGTATGCTCAACAGCGACAGGGCCATAATCAGCAAAATGAAGACCAGTAAAATGGCGGGTTTTTTACACCAGTCGATCACATGGCCCACACTGAAGCTTGCTATCATCCCGCCAATGCCCCACGCCCATAAGTAAGGCGTAATAGCATTCACATCAGAGACTTCCTTAAGCACGGGCGCAATGAAAGTATAAAGGCCAAGACTGGCGAGTGCCGTCAGAAAGGTGACACCAACGGTTGCAGCTACCTGACGATTGCCTAACATCTTAAAGCGAGCCGATAACGAAGGCGGTGTTGAAACGGTGATATCAGGAAAGCCCGCTACCACGCCAATCAGCCCAACGACACCAATAACGGTTACCAGCCACAAGGTGCTTTGCCATCCAAAGTGGGACGAGAGGATTAGCCCCAAAGGCACGCCAATTACCGTTCCGGTGCTCATGCCGCCCAGGATCATGCTCAGCGCGCGGCCCTTACGTTCCGGACTAACCAGGGCCGCCGCCGCCGCCGCTGCAACCGGTGAGAAAAGCCCCGCCCCTGTTCCTGCAATCGCCCGAAAGAATAATAAAGTATGCAGGTCGGGACTTAATGCGCTGCCGATATTCGCAACGGAAAAAATCACTAACGCGACACTAAGAATTTTACGAACAGATTTTCCGGCCAGAAGGGCGGAAAACAGAGGGGCGGCAACAGCATAACAAAGCGTAAACGCAGTGACGGTCTGGGCATTTTGAGCTTCACTAGTGCCATAGGTGAGTCCGATTGCCGGCAGTATACCGGCGATGACATACGCATCCAGACCTAAAGCGAACATTCCTATGGATAAGAAAATAATCTTTTTCATATAACCTTCAAACAATGGTGAAACCGCCTAGCCTAATTGCTCAAGGCTGCCATCTTCAGTGAACAATTCCCTTTCATCTTTAAGGACATAGTTTGCCGGGCCAAGTCGGCGCACTTTATGCTCAATCGTGTTAAGCAGCCTCTGTAATCTGAGCGAAGTATCGAGATCGGCAAAAGCGTGTTCAGGCGGTAAGTTATTCAGAAGATAATGAATGACTTCCCGCACCTGCTTCCTGAGCTTCTGAATTGTTTTTAACGCCTGTTCAGACTCATCGAAAGAGGTGGTAAATGCCTGAATCAATTCGTCACCCTGCTTTGTGTGCTTCCATAGCCTGAGATGGTCATTGTCCCACTCAGGCGTATCAAACGTCAGCCGGGCATACACCAGCTCTTTTTCTGGCGATGAAAAGATAAAATCGAGCGTACGCTGACGAATTATATTGGTAAAGCTGCTATAGCCGGTGATAAGGGCTTCTCCAAGCCGGGCAGTAACTGACACGCTATCAAGGATGTTATCGCCAGATATGGAAAAGTTAGATTCTGTCCCAATAGCGGCATCAAGCTCCAGATGCTCATTTATGCCCGCCACCCATTCCACCAGATCAAGAGAGTGAATAATTTCACTGGGTACGCCACAGGTAGTTCTGTGGTCGTGTATCCTGTCTTTTCCCCAAATGAAGTTTGCCCGTAGCAGAGTGAGGCTGTTATCGCGAATATAATTTTTTAAATAGTCGGTGGCTTCAGAATACCTTTCAACCATATCCATACAGAATCCAAGCGTATTGACGAGCGCCTGCCGGATGCGATGAAGATCGTCTGCCGAATTAACCAGCGGTTTCTCACAGATAATAAAACCGCTATAGCCCTCCAGCTGGAAAAGGACTTCAGCATGATTTCCATCTGAGACCGCCACAACAATAACATCCGGGAGGTGCTGCTTAAGCGCTTGTTCAATATTAGAATAGTAAGTGAACGGCAGATCTTTCTTACTTACTGCGACATAAGCATAGTTAAATTCAGTCGCCCTGAATTCCCCTTCTAAGGACTGAAAAGCGTTGATATACCTTTTCCCGGCATAGCCGGGACCAATAATAAGAACATTTAACGCGGCCATTTTTCCTCACAGTATTTTGATCAGAAGATCTTCACCTGAATTTTTGAATCCAAGTTTTCTGTACAGCGCATCACCTGCTGGCGTTGTTTGCAGCACTACCTTTCCTGCATCCCTGGCGCTAAACCATGAAAATAAAGCAGAAAGAAGAAGGCTGGCGAGGCCATTACCTCGCCATTCTGGCGCCACTACCACAGACTGAATCCATCCCTGCACGCCGTTCAAAATGCCAGGCATGGGCGCTCGTTCATCCAGAATGCCCGTTGCGCAGGCAATTATGTTGTCCGCTTCGTCATGTATAACCACAACCCTCACATTACCTGTGGGTTCATTAAGCTTCTGAAGAAGCCACTTTTGGTAGTGCAGCTGCCACGCTAAGTCTTCCTCGGATGAAGTCGCAGAATAGTGGGCGTCGCCGTCGCTGAGGAGCAGCTTCCGAAGACGAATTAACCCTTCAATATCCGCTGTTCCGGCTGTCACGCATTTCGCGCTGAGGGGGGGGCTGGTTTCCAAAACTTTCATGCGACAGTATTTAACTCCTGAGGTGATTTTTGAATAAAAGGCACGTCCATTATGCGGAACACTTCTTCCAGAGCATCTGCCAGAGCGTAGATTTGTGCTTCAGAATGGCCTGGCGTCACGTTTACTCGAAATCTTTCTGTGCCAACCGGTACGCTAGGAAAGTTGATAGGCTGAAGATAAATGCCTTTTTTCTCAAGAAGGTAACGTGCCGATTTTTTACATTTATCCGCACTTCCTATTAGTACTGGCAGGATGTGAGTGGTACTGATCGGCATTACCGGGGTGTTTTTTTTCAGAAGGAGTTTCCTGAGCAGCGCTGTTTTCTTATGCAGCTCATCTCGCTCTGCGTTCGAGCTCTTCAGGTGCTGAATGCTCGTATAGCAGGCGGCAGTGATTGCCGGCGGTAATGAAGTTGTAAATATAAACCCAGAGGCAAAAGAGCGGATAGCGTCGATAATCAGCGCGCTTGCAGTAATATAACCACCGATAACGCCGATAGCTTTCGCCATTGTTCCCTGGATAATATCTATCTGGTCGGCTATACCAAGACCGGCAGCAATACCCGCCCCGTTGGGGCCATACATGCCTATGGCATGAACTTCATCAATATAGGTCAGCGCGTTATATTTTTTTGAAAGCGCGACAATTTCTTTAACTGGCGCGATGTCACCGTCCATTGAGTAAACGGATTCGAATATAACGATTTTAGGACGGTCAACAGGCTGCTCTGAAAGTAGTCTTTCCAGATCTTTAACATCATTGTGACGGAATATTTTTCGCTCAATAACAGTACTGCGGATACCATTGATTATTGATGCATGATTCGAAGCATCGGAAAAGACAACGCAGTCATCGAAGAGTCTGAGCAAGCACTGAATGGTGGCATCATTTGAGCTGTAGCCAGTAGGAAATACCAGGGCCGCTTCTTTACCATGCCAGTCAGCAATAGCGTTTTCTAGTTTTTCAAAATAGGAGTGCGTACCGCCAATGTTTCTGGAACCACCCGATCCCGCGCCATACTGTTCAATTGATCCTACCCACGTAATGTGGACACGGCCCTAAGCGAGGTTTTGGTTTTCAAAC